>JBBQTX010000129.1:0-5816 GCA_038234475.1 Caulobacterales bacterium
TGGAGGTGTCGAAGGCCTTGACGATCACCGTGCCCGCGCGCGCGTCGCCCTTGCGCGCGACGGTGGCGAAGGCCCCGCCGATCTCGGCGCGGCGGATCAGGGCGGACACCCACAGGTCGCTGGACAGAAGCACTTTGATAACCTTGCTCGGACACCGGACCGGAACGCATCAGGCGTAGGGTTCGATCTCATGACGATAGGCCCGAACACGTCCCGAACCCAAGCCGCCCTGCTCGCGTTCGCCGTGACGGCGATGCCCGCCGCCGCTTGGGCCGGACCGGCCGACACCTATTACGAGCGCGCCTTCGTGGTCGCCGCCGATGCGCGTTGCGGCCTGTTCGCGCCACACATCGATGCCGCCCTGACGGCCGCCACGGCCCAGGCGCGCGGCGCTGCGCTGAGGTCGGGGGCCGGCGAGGCCGAACTCTCCGCCGTCGCCGCGCGCGCCCGTTCCCGCGCCGGCGTGGTCTCGTGCAGCGATCCCCGGCTGACCATAGTGCGCCAGCGAGTCGACGGGGCCTTCGCCGGCTGGGCGCGCACCTTCACGATGAATTTTCCGGGCCGGCACCAGGGCTGGACCGCCAACCGCCTGTCGTCCGCGCGAGCCAACTGGCGGCTGCAGCAGATGTCGGTGGTCGGGGCCTCTCCGGTGGCCTTCGGCTATGCGGGCGAGGGCGACACGCCGGGCCTGACCGCCGTGGTCAGCTTCGTCGGCCGCTCGCGGCCTTACGCCGCGCGCATCGTGCTGCGCGACCCGGCCCGGGTCCCGCGCGCCTGGCTGGCCGGTGACGGTCTGGTTCCGGCCTCGTCCCGCGCGAGCCTGTGGGCGACCGGTGTCAGCCCCGCCGAAACGACTCTGCTGGTCGAAGGCCGCCGCACCGGCGAGGCTTGGCGGTTTCCCGTCGCGACCGCCGCTGCCCTGGAGCGTCTCGACCCGCGCGAGACTTTTGCCGTCGAATTCCATTTCCGCGACGGCAGCGTGGCCACCGCGAAATTCGAGGCCGGGGATTTCGCTGCGGGCCGGGCGTTCCTCGCAATGGGGATGATCTAACCCCCCCCTTTCACCGGCATCTGGATGATCTCGGCCCCGCCTTCGGGAGCCGGGGCGCGGGCCAGAACGGCGACGGGCAGGCGTACGGTTACGGCCGTGCCCTCGCCGAGGGTCGAGTCGATGCTCATCCGGCCGCCGTGCAATTCGGCGAAGGCGCGCACCAGCGACAGGCCCAGACCCGTGCCCTGGCGGCGCTGCTCGATCGCGCCGGCCTGTTCGAACGGCCGGCCCAGTCGCCGCACGTCCTCGGGCGCGATGCCGATCCCGGTGTCGGACACCACCACCTCCAGATAGGGGCCGATGGTTTCGGCCGTCACGGTCACGGCGCCGTTGCGGGGGGTGAATTTGATCGCATTGGACAGCAGGTTCAGCGTGATCTGCTTCAGCGCCCTCCGGTCGGCCGAGACCTCGACCGGCTCCGGCGGCAGGACGCTGGACAGGCTGACGCCCTTTTCGTCGGCGCTGACCCGCACCAGCGCGACCGCAGCCGAGACCAGTTCGCGGGCGTCGAACCGCTCCACGGTCAGGATGTAGCGCTCGGCCTCGATCTTGGAGACGTCCAGCACGTCGTTGATCAGCTCGAGAAGATCGCCACCGGCCTGATGGATGTTGTCGGCGTATTCGCCGTAGCGATCGGGCAGGGGGCCGAAGATGCGCTGGCGCATGATGTCCGAAAAGCCCAGCACGGCGTTCAGCGGGGTGCGCAGTTCGTGGCTCATATTGGCCAGGAAGCGGGTCTTGCCGGCCTCGCGCGCCTCGGCCTCGGTGCGAGCCGTCTCGAGTCCGAGCTCGCGGGCGTACTGGGCGGTGGCGTCGAACACCTGGGCGATCAGGCGGGTGCCTCCGACCAGCGGATCGGTGTCGTCCAACCGGCGCATGATCATCTGCACCCGACGGTCCAGCGCCGTACGGGGGGCGAACAGGGCGGCGCTGTCCTGACCCGACAAGGCGCGTTCTATGGCCCCCAACAGACGCGGCCGATCCGGCGCGTGCACAGCCGCCACCAGCCCCTGCTCGAACAGCGGATCCACCGGCAGCGATGCCGGAGGCGCGCCATAGGCGGCCAGCACGCGGCCGGATGGCTCGAGGATCAGGGTCAGGCCGGGCTGGGCCGCCAGCAGGGCTTCGACCCGGGCGACCTCGGCCTCGGCGGCGGCCAGCCGTGTCTCGCGCTGACGCCAGGACAGGCGCACGGCCAGCGCCGCAGCACCCGCCGTCAACAGGGCCGAGATCGCGGCGAGGCCGGGAAGGTGGGGCACTGTCACGCCCGACAGGGCCGGAACGAGACCGGCCAGCGCCGCCAGGCCGACGGCGGCGGCACCGGCCTGGACCGGGCGGGGTCCACCCAGGGCGATCCCTGCCACCAGCGGCAGGAAGCCGAATCCGGCGAGGGGTCCCGTCAGTCCCCCCGACAGCCAGGCGGCGAGCAGGGCGGACAGGCCCCACACTCCCAGCAGCAACATCCGCTCGCGCGGGCCGTCGCGGTGCAGCAGGCCCAGTCCGGCCAGACCGGGCACGCCCATGACCAGGACGCCGTAGAAGACCGGTCCATCGATCTCTCCGAACCAGCGCCCGCCCAGCGCCAGCAGGGCCGCCGCCACCGCCCAGGCCGCGTGCCAGGCGGCCAGCGCGGGACGATCGCCCTTGCGGGCGGCGGTGTCGCCGGGGTCCTGACTGGGCAAGGGGTTCAAAAGGACTCAGGGTGCCGGGCCGCGCCCGGGTACCGGCGCCGCCCCAGCCTAGCGGTCGGCGCGAGTCGCCCAAAGCCGGAACGCTTTCCAGGCGATCACCGCCTCGGGAGCGAGGCGAATTTCCGGGGAGCGATGGCGTGGTTGTCGTTAACCGACGGGGGCCCTATCTGGCAGCGATGAACGATATCGCCCCCATTGCCACCGTGCTGGACGAACTGGCCGAGGAGTTCGACCTGCTCGGCGACTGGGAGGGGCGGATCGAATATGTGATCGACCTGGGCAAGGGGCTGGTGCCCTTGCCGGAGGCGGACCGGACAGAGGCCAACAAGGTGCCGGGCTGCGCCGCTCAGGTGTGGCTGGCCATCCGCCGGGACCACGACCGGCTGAGCTTTCTGGCCGACAGCGACAGCGCCCTGTCGAAGGGCAATATCGCCCTGCTTTTGCGGTTGTATTCGGGGCATACGCCGGCCGAAATCCTGGCCTTCGATGCCCGGGCTGCGCTGGACCGGCTGGGATTGCCTTCGGCCCTGACGCGCCAGCGGGCCAATGGGCTGAACGCCATGGTGGGGCGGATCCGGGACGCGGCACTGGCGGTTTGAGCGGCCTGAAGGCCCTAGTAGTAGGAGCCCGTCACCGTCAGGGTCGGGCGAGCGCCCGGTTCCTCTGTCACCTCGGCGGCCAGCCCGTACTCCGCCGGCCGCGCGGTGCGGCGTTCCCAGCGGGAGGGCCGGGGCGAGGTCCAGCGCGTGTCATCGCTGAAGGCGCGACGCCCCAGATCGGTCAGTTCGCGGGCGCTCGAGCGGGACGAGGATAACACGCAGCCGACCGCATAGACGGCGGTGTCGCCACGCTCGATCGTACCTTCCTCGATCCGCAGGCGCATGGTCCCGTCGTCGGAGACGAGATCGACCTCTGACGACCATTCCTCCAGCGGTGCGGAAGTGCCCACCGGACGGCGATAGTCCAGCGCGCGGGCGGCGCTGATGGACTTCTCGAAGCTTTGCGAGCGATTGGCGTAGGGCAGGCAGACCTCGACGAGCGTCCTGGCGGCCAGCGCGTCCTGGGCCACGGCGGGAGCCGCGACGGCCGCCAGGCCGGCGACAAGGCAACACACAACAAAAGGCTTCACTCAATATCCCCGATCCGACCGTCGCTGGGAGCCGGTCGCCCAAAACGCGATAGCGCGCCCCTTCGGAGCGCGCTTTCATTTTCACCCTAGATGCGAAGGACCGGCGGGGAAAGTTACCGCCCTGTAACATTGAACCACAGATCAGCGAGGTTCAACCCATGCGGTAGTGATCGGCCAGGGCGCGCAGCCCCGACTTCAACAGACGTTTGCCCGCCCGGCGGCCGAGGCCAAGGTCCTGCTCCGCCGCCTGCAAGGCGGAGGCATGGATGCAGATACGCTCGACGATCGCCCGGGCCGGACCGCAGGCCGCCAGCGCCGCCGCGACCCTGCGACCCGCAGCGAGGGCCGGATCCCCCGGCTCGGTCCGGGCGGAGGACCCGCCGCCGGACCGGGGCAGGGCGTCCCAGCGCATCGTCAGGGACGGACCCCTCAGGGCGAGTTCGGCCTCCATGCCCAACCGCTCGGCGGCGGCGACCTCGGCCGCGTCCAGCCATGGCCGTCCGTCGCCGTCCGTCCGTCGCGCCAGCCAGCGGACCGCCGAGCGCCCAAGATTGGCCCGTCGAGACCCGGTGCGGCCGTCCGGCTCCATCACCGTCTGAGTGCCCTCGATCACGCCGGGGCGCCCCGGTTCCGGTGCCTCGGCCGCCGCCCCGAGAGGGCGCGCGGTCCAGCCGCCGCCCGGTCGGACCCTGAGCCCGGGGTGGGTGATCAGCAGGCGGAAGACCGCTTCGTCGATCACCAGCACAACCCGGGCCCGCCGGTCCCTTCCGCCGCGCAGACCATAGCCGCCGGGCGCCGCCTCGATCCAGCCGCCCGGTCGGGCCAGCAGGCGGCGAGCGCGCACCACGGCGCTCATGCCGGCAACTCACAGACCGGGGCATCGAGCACCTCGCGGGCGAGCCGTTGCAGCCGCTCGAGCAGGGCGTCCAACGTCGGCCGGTCGCGCTCTTCCTCGACCCAGCGGCAGGCCGCCGCCGCCGTCGTCCGGTTCAGGCCGAAGGCATGACCCACCCGCTCGATCGGCCAGCCGAAGGTGACATAGGCCAGATACATGGCCAGCCAGCGGGCGCGTGTCGCCCGCCGTCCAGGTCTGGCACCGGCCCTCATTCGCTCGGCGGTGACGCCGGTCGAGGCCGCGACCAACTGAATGACCAGACCGGCCCTGATCCGGTCGGCGTCTCCGACCGGCACGCGATATGTGTCTTCCAACGGCTGCTCCCATCATCGGTTCGACGCCGGTCGGTCAGATACTCGCCGTCGTCGCGATAGGAATATAATCCAGACCCGCGTCGGAATCGGACGCATGGGGACGAACGCACCCGTATGGCGGGTGTTCGCAAGAAAAGTGCCTCGACTTGACTCCGGACTCTCGACGCCGATTCGCAAATCAGCCTACGATTCGTCGCAATGGAGTGGTCTTAACCTTTCTTAAGTTTTTCATCGGTTAACTCCCGAACAAGGTTACCCGGCTGCTGAGGTCGGGGCATACCGTCAAGCTTTGCCTGGAGGGGCATTAATGCGCGTTCTGCTTATAGAAGACGATCACGCGACCGCGCAGAGCATCGAACTGATGCTCAAGTCGGAAGGCTTCAACGTCTACACAACCGACCTCGGCGAGGAGGGCATCGATCTGGGCAAGATCTATGACTACGACCTGATCCTGCTCGACCTGAACCTGCCCGACATGAACGGTCTGGAAGTCCTGCGCCAGCTGCGCGTCGGCAAGGTCAACACTCCGGTGATGATCCTGTCGGGCTCCTCGGAGATCGAGACCAAGGTCAAGACCTTCGGCGGCGGGGCCGACGACTATATGACCAAGCCCTTCCACAAGGACGAGCTGATCGCGCGCACCCACGCCGTGGTCCGCCGCTCCAAGGGCCACGCCCAGGCCATCATCCACACCGGCGAGATCGCCGTGAACCTGGACGGCAAGACGGTCGAGGTG
>JBBQTX010000130.1:0-5811 GCA_038234475.1 Caulobacterales bacterium
GGCGCCGTCTGGCGTTTCGCCGAAGGCAACAGCGTCTACGCCAGCTATGCCGAAGGCCTTTCGGCCCCCCGGACAGACAACCTGTATCAACCGGTCCGCAATACCACGACCGGCCAGCTGGACTTCTCGGCGGTCGAGCCGGAAACCACCAAGTCCTACGATCTGGGCTATCGCTACCGTAACGACGCGTTGATCGCCTCGGTGGCCCTGTGGTACACCGAATACGAGAATCGCATCGTGTCGTCGCTGGACAACGATCCGCTGTCGCCCTTCTTCAACCTGTTCGTCGATCGCAACGTCGGCGCGATCAAGCAGCAGGGCATGGACGCCCAGCTGGGTTGGGAAATCTCGGACGCCCTGACCATCTACGCCTCGGCCTCCTACAGCGACAGCGAGCTGCAGGACGACCTGGTCATCGGCGCGACCACCCGCCTGCCGACCGCCGGCAAGGTGCTGGTCGAGACTCCGGAATGGACCTTCGGCGGCCGCGTCGACTGGTCGGTCACGGAAGACCTGTCGGTCGGCCTTCAGGCCAAATGGGTGGACGACCGCTTCTCGACGGACGTCAACGATGAAGTCTTCGAGGGCTATACGGTCGCCGACCTGGACGTACGTTACGACCTGACGAACACCTTCGGCATCCGGGACGCCTTCGTGCAGTTCAACGTCGCCAACATGTTCGACGAAGAATACCTGGGCAATATCTCGACCGGTACCAACGCCCTGACTATCGCCGATGTCGATCCGGGCGCTCCGGTTACTCCGCGCGCCGGTTCGCCCCGCACTGGTTCGCTGGGTGCCCCGCGCACGGCGATCATCAGCCTGGGCCTGAAGTTCTAGACCCACATTGAACGACACGACTGAAGGAGGGGCGGTCCGGCAACGGGCCGCTCCTCTGCGTTTGGGCCGGGTGAGTTGAACTGACCGCCCGCCGTGTCTATCTGGCGCGGCTCGCCGGTCGTCCGGCTCCGTTGCTACAGGACCGCCGCGCCCGATGACCCGGATCGCTCCCATCCCCGCCGAATGGTCGCCGCACCGCGCCATGTGGGTCGGTTGGCCCAGTCACGGCGAGCTATGGGAACACAATCTCGAACCGGCCCGCGCCGAGGTCGAGGCCCTGGTCCGCGCCCTGGCCGGGCCTGGGCTTGAGCGGGTCAGGCTGATGGTCGGCAAGCCCGAGGCCTTGGCCGATGCCCGCGCGCGCTTCGCCGGCATCGACGGGGTCGAGGTGGTCGATGGCCGGTTCGGCGATATCTGGCTCAGGGACACCGGCCCGATCTTCGGCCCCGGCTCGGCGCGGGCCGCCGCCTTCCGCTTCAACGGCTGGGGCGGCAAATACGAACTGGAATACGACGACACCGTCGCGGACCAGATCGCCCACGCCTCCGGCGTGCCGCTGGACCGCCACGCCGTCATCCTCGAGGGCGGGGCGCTGGACCATGACGGGCAGGGCACGGTCCTGACCACGCGCCAGTGTCTGCTGAACCCGAACCGCAATCCCGGCTGGACCGACTCCGCGGCGGAGGCCGCCCTCGCCGCTGCCGTCGGGGCGCGCAAGGTGTTGTGGCTGGGCGACGGTCTGCTCAACGACCACACCGACGGCCACGTCGACAACCTCGCCCGCTTCGTCGCGCCGGGTGTCGTGGCCTGCCCGGTGGCCTGGGGTCGCAACGACCCCAACGATGACGTCTATGATGCCGTGGCCCGGACATTGTCGGCGATGACTGACGCGACCGGCGCGCCGATCAAGGTCCTGCGCCTGCCGTCCCCCGGTTTCATCGGTGACGAGGACGGGAGGCCCGTGCCCGCCAGCCACATGAATTTTCTCATCGCCAACGGGGCGGTGATCGTCCCGGCCTACGGCGACGCCCGCGCGGTCGATCTGGCTTGTCAGGGATTGGCGACCGTCTTCCCGGACCGTGAGATCCTTCCACTGCCGTCGCTCGCCATCCTGTCGGGCGGGGGGTCGTTCCACTGTATCTCCCAGCAGGAGCCGGGGTAGGGGGTGAACGGTGCTAGTGCTAGTGAGCGGCGAATGAGCGCCTCGCCACAGAGCCATCGCGATCTCAAAGTTTGGCAGATCGCCCTTGATCTGGCCGAAACGATTTATCGCCTGACGGCTGATTGGCCCAAACATGAGCAGTATGGGCTGATCAGTCAGATCAGGCGCGCGATGGTCTCTGTTTCCGCCAATGTCGCGGAGGGAGCGGGTCGTCGCAGTACGGGCGAGTTTATCCAGTTTGTTGGAATTGCGAGGGGATCTTTGGCAGAAGTCGAGACCTTGCTGATCATAGCGCGGAGGCTCGACTATCTTGATGAACCCGTTCACCGCAGCCTGATCAAAGATATTCTCGAACTCGGCCGAATGCTGACAGGCCTGATTCAATCCCTCGAAGAACGCAAAGCCAAGCGATGACCTCGGAAATCCTTCCGCTCACTAGCACTAACACTGTTCACCCATGACCCGCACACTCTCCGTCGCCGCGCTACAGACCTCCTATGGCGAGGACCTGCAGGCCAATATCGACAGGACCATCGCCCTGATCCGCGAGGCGGCGGCGCGCGGTGCCCAGGTGATCCTGCCGTCGGAACTGTTCCAGGGGCCGTATTTCTGCGTCTCGCAAGAGGAGCGCTGGTTCGGCACGGCCCATCCGTGGCGTGAGCATCCCTGCGTCACAGCCCTTCAGCCCGTCGCCGCCGAACTCGGAGTCGCCATCCCGGTCTCGATCTTCGAGCGCGAGGGGCCGCACTTTTTCAACTCCATGGTCATGCTCGACGCCGACGGCGCGGCCCTCGGCGTCTATCGCAAGAGCCACATCCCCGACGGCCCCGGCTATCAGGAGAAATACTATTTCCGGCCCGGCGACACCGGCTTCAAGGTCTGGGACACGCGCCACGGCCGCATCGGCGTCGGCATCTGCTGGGACCAGTGGTACCCCGAAACCGCCCGCGCCATGATGCTGCAAGGGGCCGAGGTGCTGATGTATCCGACCGCCATCGGCTCGGAACCGCACGACAAGGAACTGGACACCGCCGAGCCGTGGCGGCGCGCCATGCAGGGCCATGCGGTCTCGAACGTGGTGCCCGTCGTGGGTGCCAATCGCATCGGCCATGAGCAGGTCAATGCGGCGGGGCAGGTCTTTTACGGTTCATCCTTCATCGCCGACCATCGGGGCGAGTTGGTCGAGCGCTTCGACCGGGGCGAGGAGGGGGTGCTGGTCCACACTTTCGACCTCGACTACATCGACCGCCACCGCGCCGCCTGGGGCTTCTTCCGTGACAGGAGAACCGACCTCTACGGCTCTCTGGTCGCGCCGCGTCCGGCCTGACCGGCGATCTGCGACAGCGCCCGTCGCTCGGCGGCGCAACCGGGATGGGTCAGGCCCCCGGCGCGGGCAGCATCGACTTCCAGCCGGGCCGCGGCCAGATCGGCCTGAAACGCCGGGTCTCGCGAGGCCGCCGCGAAGATCGTCCGGCCAACCGTGGCGCCGTCCTCGACGTCCGACCGCCAGGTCATGCGGCAGAGGGTCCGGCTGAGGCCGATCTCATGGCCGATCCGACGGACTGCGTCGCCCCGGTCGGGGGCGAGGGCGGCGAACATCTCGCCATAGGCCGCACCCACCGCCGCGCCGCCGGCGGGCCAGGACGGGCCGTCGCGCGTGGTCTCATCGATCCGCTGGCAGGGTTGCAGGTCATCGAACCGCTTGATCGGGCGCGACCGGGGCGTTTCGGCCGCGAGCGTTCTCGTCACGGCGTCTGCGTCCGCCGAAAGCCGCTGCATCAGCCGCGTCAGGGCCGGACGGGGGGTTTGCGCAAGCCGGGTCTGCAGGGCGCAGTCGAAATGCTGGGCGGCCTCGGGCGGGCGCAGAACGGCATGGGCGATGGCCAGCCACCAACGGTCGGTTCCCGGTAGGACGAGGTCGAAGGCTTCGCGGTCGTCCGGGACCCAACCCGCACGGGGTGCCTCCATGCCGTCCGCGATGCCTTGCACCTGGGGGGAGGAGAGGTAACCGAGCGGGGCTGCGGGGGCAGGAAACCCCGTGCGCCCTGTCGCGCAGCCGGCGGTCAGGACGAGCGCGGCCATAACGACCGCCCGCCTCACGGTCCGGCGGTCCAGCTCAGCTGGACATTGGTCGCGCCGTCCTCGACCGGCGTGGCGACGACGCTCAGCAGCTTGCCGTTGCCGTTCGCCCCGTCCCCGGCCGAATAGGCACGGGCCTCGCCCTGGTTCATCGCCGTGATCGGCCTCAGGCCGCCGGCTTCCGCGCGCTGGCGATAGAAGGCGATCACGGTCTCGGGCGAGGCGTCGGTGGTGAAGCTGACGATACCTCCGGGTCCGACCGGGCCTTGGGCGACCGTCGCCGGACCCTCCGGCCTGGCACCCGGATAGAGGACGGCGAAGGCCGGAGCACCGGGTGCAGCGGGCTCGCCACGCATGGCGGCGGTCGGGGCTGCGGCCGGAGCGGCGGCCACTTCGACCGCCGCGGCGACCTCTTCGGCGGCGTCGGGTGCGGCTTCGGCCCTTTCGTCGGCACCACGATCGCCGCAACCGGCCAAGGCCAGAGCCGTCATCAGTGCGGTCGCCGCGAGCGTGCGCTTCATCCGGTGTCGTCCTTGAATAGACTGTGTTCGTTGGCCTTACCGTGGCTCAAGGCTGCGGCGACGGCAAGGCGGCATGATGCCTTCGCGGAGGCGATGACGATAGGGCGGTCAGCCTGTGGCCGCGTCGGCCTCTTCGGCCGGTCCGGAACCTTGGCCAGACCCGCCCGTGTGCGCGCCGGTATTCTTGACCGGCTCCGGGTCGGCATGGGCCGGCTGGGACGGGGTCGCGGCCCTGCCTTGGCTGGCCAGCGCGTCATTGACGGTCTGCTGATCGGGATCGATGTCCGATCCTGTCGCCGCGCCGCCTTCCAGCGAACCGGACCGCGTGTCCGACCCCATGTCGGAGCCCGACAGGGCCGCGATCAGGGCGTCCGGCGTGCGGCCCAGGTCCGGCTTTTTGCCCATGTCATCGGCCTCGCGGGCGACAGTGGTCTGGGGCTGGTCTGTCATGGAAAAGCTCCTTCGCCCGGTAAAGCGATGCGCCGCGGTAACGGTTCCGAATGGAGAGGCCGGGATCGCTCCCGGCCCCGCCTCCTACTTGCCGAACAACTTGGCCCAGCGGCGCTTCTCGCGGTTCTTCCACGCCCCGCGGTGATAGGCATCCGAGCCGATCAGCGGCACGACCGTGGTCGCCTCGGCGAACACCATCTGCTCATGGGTGGTCTGGACCTTGCCCCACGAGGCGGCCTCCTTCAGCGTCGAGGAGGAACAGGCCCCGTCGCGGACGTCGGCGACGGTGATCTGGACCGCGTAACGGTGCATCTCGGCCTCGATGCCGAGGATTTCGGCGCAGACGACCGTGTCCTGGGCGAAATTCTTGGGCACACCGCCGCCCACCATGAACAGGCCGGTGACGCCCGCCGCGATCTTGATATCCGTCAGTTCACGGAAGTCGGCCACGGCGTCGATCATCAGATAGGGCTGGCCCGCCGCAATCCGCTCCTTCTGGTGCTTGACCAGACCGAAGCCGGCCGAGGAGTCGACGAAGGCCGGGCAGAAGATCGGCACGCCCTCTTCCCAGGCAGTCTGGATCAGCGAGCCGGGCTTCTTCGCATTGCCCTCGCTCAGCCATTTGCCCATTTCCCAGATGAACTCGCGGCTGGAATAGCCGCGCGGCTCCAGGGCGTTGCAGATCTCCAGGATGGTGTGGTCGCAGGCCTGAAGCTCTTCCTCGTCGATATAGGTGTCGTAGATCCGGTCGATGTAGTT
>JBBQTX010000131.1:0-5799 GCA_038234475.1 Caulobacterales bacterium
GTCGCATCAGAACCCTGGATCACCGCATTTCCGCAAAGAGTGTGACGACTGATGCCGCGAAGACAGCGAAACCGGCAATCACCGGAACGATTGACGGGCTCACGTCGACTGTGGCCTTGGCCTGCTCCCTGAGGCGTCCTGGCAACTCCGGCCGAGTGTCGCTCGCGAAGTCGCCCTGGCTCATCATACCGATCACGACCCCGTCGTCGTCGACAGCCGGAAGGTGGCGGAACCTCTGGTTTGACATAAGGCGCAGCCAATCGAGCAGATCGTCATAAACCCGGGCCATCTTCAGGTCCGTCGTTACGATCCGGGAAAGGGCCGTCACGTCCGGACCCCGCCGCATGTCGAGGAGGCGTCCCATAAAATCGAGCTCTGTCACGATCCCCGGTGGTTTGCGATCTGGCCCGACCATGACCGCGGCACCGTAATTTTTCTCGCTCATGATCGCGACAGCATTGGCAACGAGGGCTCCAGGCCCGAACGTCAGGATTGTCACCTTACTCCGGAACCCGGGCCTTTCCTTGATCTTCACGCCAAATTCCCCGCGCGCGGCGTCCCGATCAGTACGACCCGGTGCCGCACCCCGACGACTCAACCTTGCGCAGACTCCCGCACTTGGATCGGGGGCAAATCGACGCATCGGAGCCTTTAAGAGCAAGCTTCCGGGTCGACGGCCGTAGCGCTGCGCCGAAAAACGCCGATCAGCTTGACGGTCGCCCGTCTCGTCATCCCGGTCGAAACGACGCCCTCCGCGACAGCCTGGCAAACGTGAAGAGAACAGCCGGGTCGAAACATGCTCTCTCCCTTCCCTGCCGGGTTCCGGAGGGGCGACGAGGATGGCCGTCAGGAATGACACCCAGGAACAAATGAGGCACAAGGCCGCCATGCTCGCCGACTCACTGGACACCGCCACGCCCGCGCCGTCGCTCGCCGACGCCCGGGCGACGCTGGAGCGGGTCTGGGGCCACGGCGATTTCCGCGGCTTGCAGTCCGAGGTCGTGACCGAAATCCTCGCCGGGCGCGACGTGGTCGCGGTGCTGCCGACCGGCGGCGGCAAGAGCGTTTGCTACCAGATCCCGGCCATGCTGCGTCCGGGCCTCGGCCTCGTCGTCTCGCCGCTGATCGCCCTGATGACCGACCAGGTCGAGGCGCTGAGACAGCAGGGGGTGGCCGCCGCCCGGCTCGATTCCGGCGTCTCCATGGACGACCGCTCCGCCATCTGGCGTCAGGCCGAGGCCGGCGCGCTGGACCTGCTCTATGTCTCGCCCGAGGGACTGGCCCAGCCGCATCTGATCGACCGGCTGCACGACCTGCCCCTGTCTCTCATCGCCATCGACGAAGCCCATTGTGTCTCACAATGGGGACATGATTTCCGCCCGGATTACAGGACCCTGGGTCGCCTCGCGGAGATTTTCCCCGGCGTCCCGCGCATCGCCGTGACGGCCACCGCCGACGCCCGCACCCGCGAGGACATCGTCCGCTCGCTGCGGCTGGAGGGGGCCCGGGTGGTGGTCGACAGTTTCGCCCGGCCGAACCTGCAGCTCTCGGCCGTGCGCAAGGAATCGGCGTCGCGGGCCAGGACCGACGCCGCCGTCATCGACCTGGTCCGGGCCCGGCGCGGCAAGTCCGGCGTGGTCTATTGCGGCTCGCGCGACGGCTGCGAACGGGTCGCCGAAGCGCTGAGGAGCGCCGGGACCAATGCCATCGCCTATCACGCCGGCATGGAGGCGCGCGACCGCGACCGGCGGCTGGCGCGGTTCCTGGCCGAGGACGGGGCCGTGATGGTGGCGACCATCGCCTTCGGCATGGGGGTCGACAAGGCCGATGTCCGCTTCGTCATCCACGCCGATCCGCCCGGCTCGCTGGAGGCCTATTGGCAGGAGATCGGGCGCGCAGGCCGCGACGGCGAACCCGCCGACGGCATCACCCTCTACGGTCCCTCCGACATCGCCTGGACGCTGAAACGGCTCGACGGTCGCCCGATGGCCGAGCAGGTCAAGGCGGTGCAGGTGAGAAAGGCCCGCCAGCTGTTCGCCATGCTGGACGGCGCCACCTGCCGGGCCCAGGCGGTGCGGCGCTATTTCGGCGAAGGCGAGGCGGAACCCTGCGGCGTCTGCGACCTGTGCCTCGAGCCGCCGGCCGTGTTCGACGCCACCGTCCCGGCCCAGAAGGCACTGGCCGCCGTTCAGCGACTCGGCGAGCGGTTCGGCAAGACCCGGATCATCGACCATCTGCTCGGCAAGACCAAGGACGTGCAGCCGTGGGAATCCGCCCTCTCGACCTGGGCCATCGGCGCCGACACCGGCCAACACAGCTGGCGCGACATCGTCGATCATCTGATGTTCGAGGGCCTGCTGGTCGAGGACCCCAACGACGGCAAGCCGCTGGTCCGGCTGGGCGATCCCGAGGCCGTCCGCGCCGTCTATCGCGGCGAACGGCGGATCGAGGTCCGCGCCGCCCCGCGCGCCGGACCGGGCCGCGCTTCGTCTGCGCCGCGAGAACGCACGCGCACCGGCCGCAACGCCGCCCTGGAGACCCTGGACGCCGACGTCCGCGCCCGCTTCGAGACCCTGCGCGCCTGGCGCCGCGACCGCGCCGCCGAACAGCACGTGCCCCCCTATGTGATCTTCCAGGACAAGACCCTGCTGGAAATCGCCCTGGCCGAACCGGGCGATCTGGAGCGGCTCGGACACATCTCCGGCGTCGGCCAGACCAAGCTGGACCGTTACGGGGCAGGGGTTCTGGCGGCGCTGCGCCCGTCTGCGGGATAGGACCCGAACCGGAAACGCCGTTCGCCCGGTAAGACTCGCGCAAGGTCTTGCAAAGGCGACCTTAAACTTTCCCGGTCAGGGTCCGTCGGTGATCCCCAGCCGCGCCCCCTCTCCGGTCGACAAACTGGCTCTCGCCGTCGTGCATGAGCCCGAACGCGCCATTCCGGCACCCGTCGGGGCGCGCGAGGATGCCCTGCGATTCCTGCTGCAGACCGCCGCCGATGCCGGCATCGCCACGGTGGTGACCCGCCCCGACGGCGACGGCGAGCGCCGGCTGGGCCAGGCCTGGCCCTTCCCCTCGCCGTTCCGGGTCACCGTCCGCACCGTGGCCCTGTCCGAAGGCCTCGACCGCGTCGAGGCCCGGGCCCGCCGCTCGCTGGAACGCCTCGGCCTGCCGCGCGGCGAGGTGCTGCTGATCTCCAATGCCGCCGATCTGGCCGGGGCCGAAGGCCGCGCCCTCTGGGACCGGGCGCGGGCGCTGAAGGATCGCGGCCTGTTCCGTCGCATCGGCTTCTGCGCCGCCATCGAGGACGGCCCCGGCCTGCTGGCCCGCCGCCTGCAGCCAGACGTGGTCCAGCTGCCCTGCAATCTGCTGGACCAGCGCGCCCATCGCTCCGGCCTGCTGGACGAGCTGGCCGGGCTGGACGTCGCGGTCCACCTGTCCTCGGTCTTCGCCAAGGGCCTGCTGTTCATGAGCGGCGACGCCCTGCCAGACCATCAGGCCCACCACGCGCCGCGCCTGTCGCGCATCCGCCGGCGGCTGGCCGAGGCCCGGATAGACCCGATGCAGGCCACGCTCGCCTATACCCTCGGCCTGACCCAGGCCTCGGCCGTCATCGCCAGCGTCGCCTCGGCCGCCGAGATGCGCGCGGTCCTCGCCGCCGCCCACGCCCCGGCCCCCGACCTCGACTGGGCCGCGCTGCAGCTGGAGCCGCCGACGACCGCCGCCGCCGGCGACCGCGCCCGGATCAGTAGCGCAGCCTGATCCCGACGAAGCCGGACCGCCCCGGCTCGCCATAGCCCAGCACCTGCTGATAGCGCTCGTCAGCCGGATTCTCGACCCGCGCCGTCAGTGTGACCCGGTCGGTCAAAGCATACGACCCGTTCAGATGGGCCGTCACGAACCCGTCTCGGACCCCGCCGGCGTCATCCTGATCGCCCTCGGCCCGCACCGTCAACGCGCCGGAGAACCGCTCGCCGGTCCAGGCCAGCGTCGCCGACCCCGACCGTTCCGGCACCCGCAACAGCCGCGCCCCGGTCGCCTCGTCCCGCGCATCGGTCCAGGCCCAGGCGAGGCTCAGGTCGAACCCGCCACCCAGCCGGGCCCGGCCTTCCAGCTCGACCCCGTCCGTCGCCGTCTCGGCCACATTGACGTAGGCGGCGTCGAAGGTGACCGGGTCGAACACATAGGTGATCTGGTCCTCGACGTTCAGCCGATAGACGGTCAGCCGCCCCTCGATCCGCCCGTCGGCCGACCCCCAGCCGACCGCGCCCTCATAGCCCTCTGCGGTCTCGGGCCGCAGCACCGGGAAGGGCTGGGCCGAAAAGCAGAAGTCGCACACGAACTGGCTGATCGACGGCACCTTGAACCCCGTGCCGTAAGCCGCCGACAGGATAAAGCCCGCCCCGGCCTCGAAGGCCCCCGAGACCCGGCCGGTCGTCTTCGAGCCGAAGTCGTCGCTGTCGTCGAACCGCAAGGCTCCGGTCAGGCTGAACCTGTCGGTCGGCTCGATCCGCGCCGTGGCGAAGGCCGAGCTTGTGCCCAGCGCCTCGGTCAGGCCGGACGAGAGACTGCCCTCCGTGTCCTCCCGCTCGGCCCCGATGACGAAATCGACGCCCGCCGCTGAGCCATCGGCCTGCCAGCGCAAAACCTGCCGCTCGGCCTCGAACACCGACGGGAAGGCCGACACGGTCTTGCGCTCGATGTCCGAGGCCGAGACGCTGACCTGATGCGCGAGCCCCAAGGCGATCAGCCGCAGCCGCCCGAACCCCGACCACTGCGCGCTGGACTGGGTATCGGGCGTGTCGGCGAGGGCGAAGGTCGGGGCCGGGAAGCCGTCGATGTCGGCGTCGCTGTCCGTCCAGCGGACGGATGCGTCCACCGTCACGACAGGCGTGACCGCGTACCGCCCCTTGGCGCCGATCGTCGTCGAGGTGAACCCGTCGGCCTCCGCATTGCCGTCGGCCTCGTCAGCGGCGGAGATGCCGGCGGTGTCGAAATGCGACACCCAGACCCCCAAGCCGTACTGGTCTGACGATACGCCCGCCGTCAGCCGACCGCGCCGGGTCCCGAACGACCCCGCCTCCAGATCGGCCCCGAAGCCATCGATCCCGCGCGTCGTGAAGGCGATCACTCCGCCGATGGCGTCCGATCCCCACAGCGACGACTGCGGCCCGGACAGGACCTCGATCCGCTCGATGTCGGACAGCTCAAGGCCGGAAAAGTCGAAGGCCCCGTTGACCTCGGCCGGATCGTTGACCGGCACGCCGTCGACCAGCACCAGCGTCTTGCCGGGCGTCGCGCCCCGGATACGCACCTGGGCGACACCGCCGAAGGCTCCGGCGCGCACCACCGACAGGCCCGGCACGTCGCTCAGGATGTCGGCTGCGAAGACCGCCCCGCGTTGTTCGATCGCCGCACGGTCGATGACCCGGGCCCCGGGGGTGTCGGCGAGGATGGCCGACAGCCGGGTGGCGGTCACCACCACCTCGGCCAGGGTCGCATCAGGGACGTCCGCCTGCTGGGCATGGGCGGACAGCGGAAACAGCACGGCGGCAGCCGTGGCGTAAAGGATGGATCGCGTCATGGCGCGGATCTCCGTCGGCCCCGCGCTGGCGCTGCGCGGCGGCGTGTGAAAGCGACCGACCCGGCCCCGGATGGGGCACGGCGCTGGGGTCGGGTCGCTTCGACGGAACCGCTTCCGCGCAAACGGAAGGGTTGGTCCCACGCCTCTGTCTGGTCCCGGACAGCGGGCGAGCGACGTCGGCGGCCAGGTCTCCTGGCTTGCGGGTCAAAAACGGAGGA
>JBBQTX010000132.1:0-5789 GCA_038234475.1 Caulobacterales bacterium
AATGCCTCGTCCCGGCCTATCTAGTGCTCCCAGGCGCGCCAGCTCAGCCTGATCGCGCGGAAGGGGCTGATAGGCCCGGCGACGCGGGTGGCGCATCGTCAGGCGGACCTGGTCGGCGCGGCAGAGGGGCTGCGGTTTCCGGTGCTGGTCAAGGCCGACATCGGCGGCTCCGGCTCGGGCATTGTCCGTTATGACACGCTGGAGGACCTGGCGGCGGCGGCGGCCGAAGGCTCCGCGCCAGCCGGGGTCAACGGCATTTCCCTGATCCAGGTATACGCGCCGCGCGTCGGCGGCATGATCGGAAGGGTCGAGACCCTCGGCGGCAAGATCCTGTACGCGATGGAGGTTGAGAGCGCCGCCGACACCTTCGATCTGTGCCCCGCCGATGCCTGTTTGATCCGGCCGGGCGCGGCGGCCCTGACCATGACGCGGATCGAGCCGACGGCGGAGATCACCGATGCGGTCGAGCGGATCGTTGCGGCGGGTAATCTGGAGGTCGGTTCGGTCGAATACCTGATCGACGAGCGGGACGGATCGGTCCTGTTCTATGACATCAACGCCCTGTCAAACTTCGTGGCCCGGCCGATGGAGGTTTTGGGCTTCGACCCGCACGACAACCTTGTCGACTGGCTAAAAGTCGTCGTGGCGCAAGAGAAGGCGAAAGCGGCATGAGGTACGGATATTGGGCCCCCGTGTTCGGGGGCTGGCTGAGGAACGTCCGGGACGAGCGCGAGGCGTCGTGGGACAACATGTCCCGGCTGGTGAAACGGTCCGAGGCGCTGGGTTATGACCTGACCCTGATCGCCGAGCTGAATCTGAACGACATCAAGGGCATTGAGGCCCCGGCGCTGGATGCCTGGTCCACGGCGGCGGCCCTGGCCGCGATCACGCAGACGATCGAACTGATGGTGGCCGTGCGGCCGAACTTTCACCAGCCGGCCCTGTTCGCCAAGACAGCGGCCAATATCGACCGCATATCGAATGGGCGCCTCGCATTGAACGTCGTCTCGTCCTGGTGGGCCAAGGAGGCGGAGAGTTATGGTCTGCAGTTCGACCAGCACGACGACCGGTATGGCCGCACGGCCGAATGGCTGCAGGTTCTGGATCGTCTGTGGACGGAGAAACGCGTCGACTTCGAGGGCCGGTATTACACTTTGAACGACGCCATCGTGGAGCCCAAGCCGATGTCCAGCCCGGAGCGGCCCCGTCCCGTCATCTATGCGGGCGGCGAGTCCGAGGCGGCCAAGACGCTGATCGCCCGGCACTGCGACGCCTATGTCATGCATGGCGACCAGCCGGGTTTCATCGCCGAAAAGGTCGCCGACATGAAGGCGCGGCGCGAGGCGTTCGGTCTGCCGCCGATGTCGTACGGCATGGCGGGCTACGCCATCGTGCGCGACACCGAGGCCGAGGCCGAACGCGAACTTGAACGCATCACGACGATCCCCGGTCTGGCCGATGGGACGCCCCCGGCCGGCTTCGCTAATTTCGACCAGTGGCTGAGCGGCACCGAGCTGGAACGCGAGCTGAAGATCCGCGAGTACAGCGTTTCCAACAGGGGCCTCCGTCCCGGCTTTGTCGGCACGCCGGAGACCGTCCGGGAGCGGATCGAAGAGTTCGCGGCGGCGGGCCTGGACCTGGTCCTGCTGCAGCTGTCGCCTCAGGAGGAAGAGATGGAGCGGTTTTCCGGCCAGGTTATACGGCCGAACTGAAGCCTGTCTACTGACGACGCGAGAGGCGGGGCGGCAGGTTGGGGGGGAGGCGGCCCGGCGGAGTCAGGCTTTCGCCCAAACTTTCCAATCGGACTTGGGTGTATCGGTTCACTCAGCAAAACGAAACGCGACAGCGCCAGTCCAGGCTGTTCTGGGCCGCTCGCAGGCGCAGCCATTCTAAAGCGGCTGCACGACCTGTTCGATGGCCCCGAAGATCGAGTGATGCTTCTCGTCCAGCATCTCGATGCGGACCGTGTCGCCGTGCTTCAGGAACGGTGTCGTCGCCGTGCCGCCGGTCAGTGTCTCGACCGTGCGGACCTCGGCGATGCAGGAATAGCCCAGTCCGCCCTGGCTGACGGGCTTGCCGGGGCCGCCGTCGGCGTCGCGGTTGGAGACTGTGCCGGAGCCGACGATCGTGCCCGAGACCAGCGCCCGGGTCCTGGCCAGATGGGCGATCAGGACGCCGAAATCGAAGGTCATGTCGACGCCCGCGTCGGCGCGACCGAAATCCTCGCCGTTCAGCTGGACCGCCAGGGCACCGTGCAGCTTGCCGTCCTTCCAGCGATCGCCCAGTGCAGAGGGCGTCGCAAAGACGGGCGACAGGGCGCTGGCCGGTTTGGACTGGACGAAACCGAACCCCTTGGCCAGTTCGCCGGGGATCAGGTTCCGCAACGAGACGTCGTTGACCAGCCCGACCAGCCGGATGTGATCGCGCGCGGCCTCCGGCGTCACGCCTTGCGGCACATCGCCGGTGACGACCACCACCTCGGCCTCAAGGTCGCAGCCCCAGCTTTCATCGGCCAGGGCGATAGGATCGCGGGGCCCAAGGAACTGGTCCGACCCGCCCTGGTACATCAGCGGATCGGTCCAGAAGCTGGCGGGCATCTCGGCCCCGCGCGCCCGGCGCACGAGCTCGACATGGTTCACATAGGCCGACCCGTCCGCCCACTGATAGGCGCGCGGGAGGGGGGCGGCGGCGTCGCGTTCGTGAAAGCGTCCACGCGGCACGGCTTCATGGTCGAGGCTCTCGGCCAGGGCGCGCAGCCGGGGCTCGCAGATCTCCCAGTCATCCAGCGCCGCCTGCAGGGTGGGGGCAATCAGAAACGCGTCGGTGAACCAGTGCAGGTCGGAGGAGACGACGACAAGGCGACCGTCGCGGCCATGTTTGAGTGAGGCGAGTTTCATGGTCTCAGGGTTAGGCGGTTTTCGTCGGCATGGGAACGGTCAGAGACGATCCCAGACACGGCGTTCGGTCGGTTGGGGTAGTGGGGTCGGCGGACGTCTCGAAAGGGCGGCGCGGGCATCCTTCAGCTCCTGGATCCGCTGGGCGCGATGCGACCAGTGATCCGCGAACTGACGGACCGCCTTGCCGATAGCTTCGGTCTGCTCCGCGGGCGACATAGCCTGCTTTTCGCTGGCGGGCTTGTCGTCGTGGGCACCTCTCGGCGGTTCCCGACCATGGTCCCTGGGGGGCTCGGCGGAGGCTTGGCAGGCTGGAGCGGGATGCGCCGCCGGGACCGGGGTGCCCCCGACATAGACCTGGTTGATCGTCATCGTCGGAGGAGGAACCGGTGCAACAGCGCAGGCGCACACCTTGGGCTGCCCGCAGCCACAGCCGACCTGGGTCGCCGCTCGCGGCGGTTCTGCCGCTTTTGGCCGATCGACCGTCTTCATGCCTTCGAACGCGTCCTCCAGTGTCTTCAGAGAGGTGCCGATGCCCTTGGACACCACCAACAAGGGACCGAGCGTTTCGGTGATGCCTGCGCGCAGCATCTGTGCCCGGCTTCGCACCTCGTCGCTGGTCGCCGACAGGGCGTAGAGCGCCAAGTTCTGAATATGCACGTAGATCCGGGTCGAATGATCGTCGTGGATGGACTTGTCGATCTTGCCGCGATTGAAACCGAGGACGAAGCTCAGCACAGCGACCGCCAGTCCGGCGAAAACCTCAAGGACGAAATCCCCGCCCGCACCGTTCAACAGGCCGCCTTGGGTGACCACGATCGGAAAATCCGTTGGCGCCGTCATCGCTGTCTCCCTTGGCCGCGCCCTATCTTCGTTTCCCCAAAGACCCGGCGCAATGAAAAAGGTTAACGTGGATCTGTGAAGGTTATGGGCCGCCCAGCCCGGAAGCCTCAGCCCGGGGCATGAAGCACGGCCCGGGCCTCAACCCCCGTCTTTGCGGCGGCGTCGCGGACCTTGACCTCCACCACGATCGCGCCGGCCGGGTCATGGGCCCAAAGATAGCGCCGCGCGACCTCGACGGTACGGCCCGACGAGGCGAACCCCTCGAAACTGTCGCCCCAGGGGGTGATCCGCTTCAGTTCGGGCCAGGTCAGGGCGCAGGCGGCGGTCAGCTCCTCCTCGGCCAAGCGGGTCAGTTCGTCGGGCGGGCTCACAGCCATCGGCGTACCTTGCGCAGGTATTGATCATAGGCCGGGCCGAACCGGGCCCGCAGATAGCGTTCCTCGCGCCGGATCACGAACCGGTCCACGACCAGCAGGCAGGGGATCATCAGGATCACCGCCAGCGGGCTGTCCAGACCGACCGCCAGCGCCAGATAGGTGAGGGCAAATCCCAGATAGATCGGGTTGCGGGTCAGGGCGTAAAGGCCGGTAGTGACCAGGGCGGTCGACGGCTTCCACGGCTCGACCGCCGTTCGGGCCCGGCGGAACAGGCCGGCGGCCCAGACCTCGACCCCCAGACCCACGATCAGCCCCGCGACCGCAATGCCGCGCCGGACGGTGTCGGGCAGCCCGAGGCCCGGCTCGCCGATCCACTGGCCGACGCCCCAACCCAGAGCGAGAAAGCCGATGAAGATCAGCGGGGGTGGGGCGATGACGCCGGGATTGTCATTTGCTGCCATCAAAGGTGGACCCCGCCGGGCGCGGTATATTCAGACACCGGAGCGTCGCCGGTGTTCATGACGCCGGACGGTTCGAAGATCAGGACCTCTGCCTCTTCGTCGGCACCCGTGCGGTGCTCGACGCCCCGGGGTACCACGACGAACTGACCCGGTTCGAGAGTGACGATACGGTCGCGGAACTCGACGCGGAACCAGCCTTTCCAGACCAGAAACATCTCTTCGGCGTCAACGTGGCTGTGCCACGGGAACAGACCCTGCACCTTGACCAGCCGGACGTCCTGCCCGTTCAGCTGCGCGGCGATGCGCGGCCGCCAGTGATCGTCGAAGGTCGCGAACGCCCGGGTCAGGTCAATCGCAGAGCTGGTCATCGCTCATCCTCATAGATTGCGACTGCGACAAGGCTGTCAGACCCAACGCTGCCGCGATACATGCCCGAGGTGGTCATGGCGAAGGCGGGGCGACCCCGTGCGTCCATGACGATGACCCCGCCATAGCCGCCCAGCGACAGGGCGTCGTCGACCTCGGCCTGGGCTGCGGTCTGGCCCGTCGCCCCCGCCGCGATCCGGGCGCAGATGTCTCGTGCCACCGAGGCCCGGATGTAAAACTCGCCGTCACCGGTTGCGGAAACCGCGCAGCCGTCGCGATTGGAGGCATAGGTGCCCGCCCCGATCACCGGCACGTCCCCGACCCGTCCCCAGCGTTTGGCGGTCATGCCGCCGGTCGAGGTGCCGGCCGCCAGCCGGCCCTCGCTATCCAGAGCGACGGCCCCGACCGTGCCGAACTTGCGCTCGTTCAGGGGCGGGGCGGGCTCGATCGAGGCCATGCCGGCGGCCGGCGCGGCGGGGGCTCTGGCCGGACGCGCGGGGATGGGCAGGTTCTGCGTGCGAAGGGCCGTCTCCAGCCCCTGCCAGCGGCGCTCGGTAAAGAAGAAGGACGGATCGACCTGTTCGAGCCCGACGGAGGCGGCGAAGGTGTCTGCGCCTTCGCCGATCAGCATGACGTGCGGCGACTGTTCCATTACCGCGCGCGCAGCGGCGATCGGGTGGCGGGTGGTGGTCAGGCCCGCCACAGCGCCCGCCGTCAGGTTGGAGCCGTTCATGACCGCCGCGTCCAGTTCGTTGCGACCGGCGGCGGTGAAGACCGCGCCGCGCCCGGCGTTGAACAGGGGATCATCCTCCATCAGCTGGATCGCCGCCTGGACCGCGTCCATGGCG
>JBBQTX010000133.1:0-5741 GCA_038234475.1 Caulobacterales bacterium
CTGTTGAAGTTTCCCGCAAGAAAAGATCAATACTTATATATACTTAGGCGCACAATACGATGCCCCTAAGCGCACCACTTTTTTCCGGACAGGGCGGCACCACCGGGTCCCGGACCCCGATCCGCCCGCCCGCCCAAGCGAGCCACCCCACTGGACGTTCCGCAATGAACATCCTAGCTAGGCCGCTGTATCGGAGCGGTCGATGTCCCAACGGCTCAGCGCGCGTCAGGAGCAGTGTCTGAGGCTGACAGTCTTCCTGACCGACAAGGAAATCGCTGTCCGGCTTGGCCTCTCGGAAGCCACCGTCAAGAAGCATGTGCACGAGGGTTGCCGCCGCTTGGGCGTCAACCGGCGCAAGGCCGCGCTGGCGATTCTGGAACGAAAAGTACCAGCCCCCCCGAAAGACCCCATAGGCGCCGCTCCGACAGAGGTTTTGTCTGATCCCATAGCGATGGAGGCGGACCATGGGTTTTCAAGGCAAGGCGCTACCCCACTGGACGTGGGAGGATCTGGAGGCGGCACTGGACGGGTTCAGTCCGTTGGGAGCGGACGATCCGGTGCGGGCGCATCTGATACGGGGGCTGACGGACGACGCACAGGAGTCGAGCCCGCGCGAATTGCTGCAGCAGGTGTTGAGCGCGGGCTGGGTCATGGCCCAGGTGGGAGCCCAGAGCGGCGCCTCGGCTACCAGCCGCCGCCGCGCGGCTGGGGCGTCCGCATCCTGATCATTCTGGTCCTGCTGGTGCTGGGCGCCGTCATGATGCGCGCGATCGCCGACACCATCGTGGCCTATCAGGCCCAGGTGCGGGCCATCGACCGCAATGTGATGAGCGGCGCCGTCGACGAGCGGGCTTCCAGGCGATGACCGCGAAGTCGCCCTAGCCGATCGGGTCCGCACGCCATGGCACCGTTCCAGCTGTTTTATCTTCTGGTCAGTCTGGGTGTCTTCACCCTCGCCTGGCTTCGCGGCGGCCACACGGAACGCGCGGGCGTGGGGATCATGGTCGCGGCCTATCTGGCCAGTTTCGCAGCCCAAGGCATCACGCTCCGCGAGTTTCGGGTCGGGGAGGCGGCCGTCGATCTGATAGTCCTGCTGGCCTTCGTCTGGCTGGCCTTGCGTCGCGATCGGTGGTGGACCCTGGCCGCCAGCGCGGTTTGCGCCCTGACCATGGTCGCCCACGCAGCCATCTTCCTGACGCCCGATCTGCAGCAACAGCATATCCGCATGGATGTCGCCGGCCGCTGGGGCTTGGGGGTGTTTCTGATCCTTTGCATGGCAGGCGGCGTGGTGGAGCGCTGGATGGCGGGCGAGCCGGCGGTCAGCGGAACCGCGCGCTGGGAGCGTGGAACGCGCAGCGCGCCTTGAACATATAAACATATCCTTATATGTTTAGCAGCCGACCCGGCTGCTGGAGCGTCCCTTGTCCCGATCGTCCTTCCTGTTCACTTCGGAAAGCGTGTCCGAAGGCCATCCCGACAAGGTCGCGGACCGAATCTCGGACACGGTGGTGGATCTGTTCCTGTCCAAGGACCCCGAGGCGCGGGTCGCCTGCGAGACGCTCACAACGACGAATCTGGTCGTGCTGGCTGGCGAAATTCGCGGCAAGGGCATCATGGGCCCGGACGGGCGATGGGTCCCGGGCGTCGAGCAGGAGATCGAAGCCGCCGTCCGCGCTGCGGTGCGCGACATCGGCTATGAGCAGTCGGGCTTCCACTGGGAAAAATTTGAGCTCATCAACCGCCTTCATGGCCAGTCGGCCGACATCGCCGTGGGCGTCGACGCCGCCGGCGACAAGGACGAGGGTGCCGGCGACCAGGGTATCATGTTCGGCTATGCCTCGAACGAGACGCCCGAGCTGATGCCCGCGACGCTGCAGTACAGCCACAACATCCTGAAGCGCCTGGCCGAGGTTCGCCACGGCGGAGACAAGCGGCTGGAGCCCGACGCCAAGAGCCAGGTGACGATCCATTACCAGGATGGCAAGCCGGTGCGCGCCACCTCGATCGTGCTGTCGACACAGCACGCCGCCGGCCTGTCGTCGGCCGATGTCGCCGAGATCGTGAAACCGCATATCCTCGACGTGCTGCCCGACGGCTTCACCGACGAGAACACCGTCTGGCACATCAATCCGACCGGCATCTTCGAGATCGGCGGACCGGACGGCGACGCGGGCGTGACCGGCCGCAAGATCATCGTCGACACCTACGGCGGCGCGGCACCGCATGGCGGCGGTGCCTTCTCGGGCAAGGACCCGACCAAAGTCGACCGGTCGGCCGCCTACGCCTGCCGTTACCTGGCCAAGAACGTCGTCGCCGCCGGCCTGGCCGACCGCTGCACCATCCAGATCAGCTACGCCATCGGCGTGGCCAAGCCCCAGTCGATCCACGTCGACCTGCACGGCACCGGCAAGACCGCCGTCACCGAGGCGGTGCTGGAGGCCAACATCCTGGGCCTTATCGGCGGGGCTACGCCGCGCGCGATCCGCGAGCGTCTGGGCCTGAACAAGCCGATTTACGCCCGCACCTCTGCCTATGGTCATTTCGGCCGCGCCCCGGACGCCGACGGCGGCTTCAGCTGGGAGAAGACAGATCTGGTCGATCAGTTGAAGGCGCTGGCGTAACGCACTTTCCCCCTCCCCTCGCGGGGAGGGGGCGGTATAGGGCGGCCATGTCCCCTTCAGACGATCCCGTCCACCCCCCGCTGCGCTCGTTCGGCCGCATCAAATCGCGGGCGATCAAGCCGCGGCAGGCGGCGCTGTTCGACACGCTGCTGCCGTCGATCGTCCTGCCCGATCCCGCCGCCGGGCCGATCGACCCGAAGGCGCTGATGCCCGATGCGACCGAGGTGTGGCTGGAGATCGGCTTCGGTGGCGGTGAGCATATGGCCGAACAGGCGGCGCGTCACCCGACCGCCCTGATGATCGGCTGCGAGCCTTTCCTGAACGGCGTTGCCTCGGCCCTGCGCCATATCGACGAGCGTGGACTGAGGAATGTCCGTCTGCACGCCGACGACGCCCGCGATGTGATGACCGCCCTGCCGGACGCCTCGCTGGACCGGCTGATGATCCTGTTCCCCGATCCCTGGCACAAGGCGCGGCACAACAAGCGCCGGCTGGTCCAGGCCGAGACGGCGGCCGACATCGCGCGGCTGCTGAAGCCCGGCGGCCGCCTGAGGTTCGTCACCGACTGGAAGGACTATGCCGAGTGGGCGCTGGAGCGGTTCGAACGAACCCCCGGCATAGTCTGGCAGGCAGAGCAGGCCGACGACTGGCGGGTGGCACCGCCCGACCATGTCGTGACCCGCTATGAGGAAAAGAAGCTGGGCGACACCCCGCCGATCTTTCTGGAATTCGTGCGCGAGGCGTCGCAGGACGGCTCCCTGCCCAAACAGGACGACCCATGAGCCTCGCTCTCGACCATCTCTCGACCACCATGTTCCTGCGCGGCCTGAATGCCCTGTCCGGACTCCTCGACCGGGCCGGTGAGTCCGGTCTGGACGAGGCGGTCCTGATGGAGGCCCGGCTGGCCCCGGACATGAGGCCCTTCCCCGACCAGATCCGCATGGCGGCCTTTTCGGCCCGCAGCTGCATCGGCCGCCTCACCGACCAGCCGTGGCCGAAAACCGAAGACGCCGAATCGAGCCTGGCCGAACTCAAGGCGACGGTCGCCCTGTCGATCACCTTCGTCGAGGCCGCCGAGGCAGCGGCGTTCGACGGTGCCACGACCCGCCGCGTCGAACTGCGATTCCCCGGCGTCGAGCTGAATTTCGAGGGTGCCGGCTATCTGACCAGCTTCGCCCTGCCCAATTTCTATTTCCATCATTCGATGGCCTACGCCATCCTGCGCCACGCGGGCGTCTCGCTGGGCAAACGCGACTTTCTGGGCCAGTTGGACTTGGTTTAGGGGCCCTTGGCGAAGGCCTCGATGAAGGCCATCTGTTCGTCGGTCTCAGGCACCGGACGCCCGCGCGCGCGGCCGACCCTCAGAACGGCCTCGTCCGCATTCATGCCGCCCGCGATCAATGAGCAGATGGCCAGCGACGGCGCGCGCCCCAGTCCTGCGCGGCAATGGATGACGATGGCCTGACCTGCATTCAGCCGACCGTCGATGGCGTGGGCCGCGCGCCGATAATAGGCGACGTCGATCGGAACGCCGTGATCGACGACAGGGTGGTTGTAAAATCCCATGCCATGCCGGGCCGCGGCCGCGAGCTCTTCGCCCAGACCCAGGGCTTCGGCCTCGGTCGGCTCCAGCAGACTGACGACATGGTCGACCATGCCGTGTGCCAGCCGCGCCATCTGTCCGTCCAGCGCCTCGCCGCCCTCGGGCTTGCGCGAGACGCCGAGGCGCCCGGGGGTGTCGAGACCGATCCAGAAGACTTTCATGTGATTCTTGTTCTGACGACGCCCGTGATCGAACGCAACGCCGCGTATGCGGATATAACGACAGGGGCTGACAAACCCGTTCCTTGGCGCTATATGCCCCTTCACATCGTTAGACCGGCGTCCAACGGCGTCGTTTCAAGCGGCGGCCTTCGGATGGCCCGCCGCTTTTTTATTGTCCGTGAGACCAAAGCCTTTGAAGGCCAAGACCGTTGAAGATCGCCAGCTGCTGGAGCTGATCGAGCCCGTGGCCGAGAGCCTTGGCCTCGACATCGTGCGCGTGCGGCTGATGGGCGGAACGCTGCGTCGTCGCCTGCAGATCATGGCCGAGCGTCCATCCGACCACGATATCGCCGTCGAGGAATGCGCCCGCCTGAGCCGCGCCGTCTCCGAGATTTTCGACGCCGCCGACCCGATCGCCGGGGAATATCTGTTGGAAGTGTCGTCGCCGGGCGTCGACCGCCCACTGACCCGCCTGACCGATTTCGACCTGTTCGAGGGCTATGAGGCGCGGCTTGAAAGCGATCGCATGATCGAGGGCCGCAAACGCTTCAAGGGCGTGATTGCCGGGACCGAGGCCGACAATGTGGCCATGGACCTGGACGGGGAGGACGACACCGCCCTGATCCCGTTCGAATGGCTGGTCGACGCCAAACTGGTGCTGACCGACGCCCTGATGAAGGCGGGGGCCGAGAAGCGTGCCGCCCGCAACGACAACGAAGACGACACTCTGACCGAGACCGAGGACTAAGACATGGCCGTAGCCGGCGTTTCCGCGAACCGACTTGAACTGCTGCAGATCGCCGAGGCGGTCGCGCGCGAGAAGAATATCGACAAGGAGATCGTCGTCGAGGCGATCGAGGAGGCGATCCAGAAGGGCGCCAAGTCGCGCTACGGCGCCCATCACGACATCCGCGCCAAGATCGACATCAAGTCGGGCGAAATGGCCCTGACCCGCCACGTCACCATCGTGGCCGACGACTGGCAGCCGGAAGACGAGCTGGAAGAGTTCAACGACAGTGCCATGGTCCGCCTGACCGACGCCTCCAAGCGCGATCCGGAAGCCTTCGTCGGCAAGGAATACGTCGAGAACCTGCCGCCGTTCGAGTTCGGCCGGGTCCAGACCCAGATGGCCCGCCAGGTCGTGACCGGAAAGGTTCGCGACGCCGAGCGCGCCAACCAGTACGAAGAGTTCAAGGACCGCGTCGGCGAGATCGTCAACGGCACCGTCAAGCGCGTCGAATACGGCAACACCGTCGTCGATCTGGGCCGGGGCGAGGGCATCATGCGCCGCAACGACTCCATCCCGCGCGAGGTGTTCAACATCGGCGACCGGATCCGCACCTACATCTATGACGT
>JBBQTX010000134.1:0-5740 GCA_038234475.1 Caulobacterales bacterium
GTCCGACAGCCAGCCGAAAAAGACATACAGGCCCGCCGAGACGACGGTCACGATCAGCAGCAACTGGTCCACGGTGTTGGTGTCGACCTTCAGCACGCGTTCCATGAAAAAGCGGGTGTAGAAATAGCCGCAATACCAGACGGCCCCCTGGGCGATCATGATGCCGAACAGGGCGATCAGCACGAACCGGCCGTTACCCCATTGGAAGAAGGCTTCCTTGTAAGGCGCGCGGCGCTCGCCGCCCTCGGCCTCCATCCGCAGATAGGCCGGGCTCTCGTTCAGCTTGAGCCGGATCCACAGCGACACGGCCAGCATCGGGGCCGAGAGCAGGAAGGGAATGCGCCAGCCCCAGTCGTCGAACGCCTCGACGCCGATGATCTGGCGGGTAATCAGGATCACCGACAGGGCCCCGATCAGGCCGATGGCGGCGGTCGTCTGGATCCAGCCGGTCATCAGGCCACGCTTCCGGCGCGGCGAATGCTCGGCCACATAGATCACGGCCCCGCCGTATTCCCCGCCAAGGGCGAACCCTTGCAGCATCCGCATGATCAGCAGCAGGATCGGCGCGGCCAGGCCGATCTGGTCGTAGTCGGGCAACAGGCCGATGGCTATCGTGGCCACGCCCATCAGGGTGATGGTGACGAGGAAGGTGGTTTTGCGCCCCGTGCGGTCGCCGAACCAGCCGAACACCAGCGCACCGAGCGGCCTGACCACGAACCCGAGACCGAAGGTCAGCAGGGCCAGGATGTAGGCGACCGTCTCGCCCGCGTCGGCGAAGAAGTGGCGCGCGATGACGGTGGCCAGGGCACCGAAGACGAAGAAGTCGTACCATTCGAACGCCGTGCCCGCAGCCGAGGCCGCGACCACCGTCTTCAGCCCGGGGCCGGTCTTCGCCTGTGCCGCTTCTGTCATCCGTCCCGCCCCTGTCGTTGCGTCGTCTGCGAACGCTTTCGCCAATGCTAGACGGCGTCGCCGGTCCCGCAAATAGCCGGGACCGGCCCGAGGCCATGCGACCGGGCGACGCCGGAATTACGAAGGCCCGCCGGCGGGGGCCAGCGGACCTTCTTCATCCGGATCGCAAGTCGGGGGGGAAGCGCGACCGGGAACGGGTAACGCCTAGTTCTTGGCGTCTTCGGCGGCACCGGTGACGACCTGGCCGGCGGCCGAGGTGTCACGGCCCGCGCCGGCGATCGTGTTGCAGGCGGCCGTGGTGAGGGCGGCGGCGGCGGCGACCAGAATGAAAATCTTGCGCATCTGACAAACTCCCTGAAACCGCCCGAGCGGCGTCTGTCATATCAACGTGGATGCGGCGAGGCGGTTCCAATGTCGGCCGGATCGGTCGGCACCACGGCCTCCGGGGTAGCGAAGGTCAGACGCGCGATGGTCCCTCCGGCGGGCGCCGCAACGATTTCGACCTCGCCGCGCAGCTGTTTGGCGAAGGCCCCCATCAGGGTCCGGCCGACGCCGGCGCGGAATGTATCGCTGACGCCCGGCCCGTCGTCCTGCACTTCCAGCACACTGGTCTCGCCCCGGACCTGGAAGCGCACTTTCAGATCGCCGCCGCGGCCGGCGAAGGCATGCTTCTGGGCATTGGTGACGGCCTCGACCAGCCACAGAGCCAGCGGGGCCAGCTTGTCGGGATCCACCACCAGCGAATCCGCCTCGATCGACGACGTGACCAGATAGCCGCGCCCGGATTCGCTCGCCACCAGTTGGCCGACCAGTTCGGTCAGGAAGATGCGGGCGTCGGCATTGCGCAGATCGTCGCTCTGGTAGAGGGTGCGATAGATCAGGGCCAGGGCGGAGATCCGCTGCCGCGTATCGCCGACTGCGGCCTTGGACGCCGGATCCGTCAACGCCCGCTGCTGCATCGACAACAGCGAAGAGATGATCTGAAGATTGTTCTTCACCCTGTGATGGATCTCGCGCATCAGCGCGTCCTTCTCGGCCAGCGATGCCGTCAGGGCCGCGTCTCGCGTGGTGATCGAGTCCGCCAGTTCGTCCAGCGTCCGCGCCAGCACCCGTATCTCCGAAGGGGCGTTCATGGCCTGCACCGGCCGCACCGAGAACCGCCCGCGCGCATAGATGGAGGCGACCCGCTCCAGATAGGCCAGCCAGCGCACCACGATCCGCTCGCTGGCCAGCATGACGCCGACGAAGGCACCGATGAAGGCCAGCAGGGGAATGAACAGGGCCCCGACCGGATTCAGCCGCGCCCATGACAGCAGGCCGGGGGACGGCGCCGACAGCAGGGCATAGACGTCCCGCCCCGCCAGGGCGGCTCCGGCGTAGACCCGATGCCTGCCGCCGGCGTCCCGGGCCACGAACATGCCCGACGCGTCGGACCGCGCCCGCGCCACCCAGCCGGTCAGCGGGAGCCCTCCCGAAAGGGTGAAGGCTTCGACGTCGCTGGCGGTCAGTAGCCGGCCCTCCGCGTCGGTCAGGGCCGCTTCCGACCCGGCGGGCAGGGCGGGATCGTCGACGTCCGGTTCCAGGCTGGACAGCGGCACAAGGGCGACCATGGCCCCGTCGAACCGGCCGGACGGGCGTTCCAGACGGATGGCCACGATCAGGCCCGGCGATCGCCCGGCGGCCGCCGGGGCCCGGGCCAGCACGGTCTTCTCGCCGGCGCGAAGCCGCTGGAACCAGGTGCTGTCGGCGGTCTGCGTCAACGACGCCGGAGCAGAGGCGGCGAGGCCCTGCGAGGCGCACACGGATTGGCCGTCCGCCGCCAGACGAGCGAGTCCATCCAGCCCGTCCATCTGTTCGACCAGGGCGCTGAGCCGGGGCTCGCAGACCCTTTCCTGCGTCTCGGGCCGCAGCACCTGAAGCAGCATGCTGGTGCTGTCCAGCCGCGCCTTGGCGCTGGCGGCGGTGCGCTCGGCAGCCTGCTGGAGGTCGCGGCGGCGATCCGTGTCCTGGGCTTGGAACGCCGTCCGGGTCTGGACAGCGCCGAGTACGAGGATCGGCAACAGGGCGATCGCCAGCGCCAGGCCCAGACGGAAGCGGATGCCCTGAAACCGCGGCTGGGCCGTTCCCGACCCCGGACCCCGTCCCCGAGCGCGGCCGATCCGCACCACCGTCTCAGCCCTGCCGTGCGCTGCTCAGGCGATCCGCAGCCGCCAGGATCGAGCGCATGGCGTCGCCTGCGGCGCGACCATCGCGGGCGAAGCCGCCCTTTTCCAATGTGGCCTGCAAGGCCTTGCGCGCCCGGGACACCCGGCTCTTGACCGTCCCGACGGCGCACTGACAGATTGCGGCGGCTTCCTCATAGGCGAAGCCCCCCGCCCCGACCAGAATCAACGCTTCGCGCTGTTCTTCGGGCAGGGTGTTCAACGCCAGCCGGAGCTCGTCCAGGGCGACCGGCGCTTCCGGGTCGTCGACGGCGACGAGGGTCCGTTCGGCGGCCTCCTGGTCCAGTTGAGACTGCCGCCACGAGCGCCGCTTCTCGGAATAGAACTGGTTGCGCAGGATCATGAAGGTCCAGGCCTTCATATTGGTGCCCATCTGGTAGCTGGCGCGCGCGTCCCAAGCCTTCATCATCGCGTCCTGGGCCAGATCGTCGGCTGCGGTCGGATCCCCCGTCAGGGTGCGGGCGAAGGCGCGCAGGTGCGGTATCAGCGCGACCAGCTCCCGCTTGAAGGCGGTGTCGTCGGCGGAGGCGGGCTTGGGCGGCGGATGGGGCGCACCGCTCATGTGTCGCTCCCGCCGGATGAGCGTTCGTCGGCCCGGCGCAGGATGTCCAGGAACTCGTCCGGCACCGGCTCGTTGACGATCTCGTCGAACATATGCCGCAGCTTGACGCCGATCGCCTGCTGGCGAAGTCGGGCCTCCTCCAGCCCAGGGCCGCCCTTGGGTGGTTTGCCGGGAGGATTGGAATTGTCTGTCATTGAGAAAACGGCCGCCACCCTGACGATGTTGTTGCGAGTGTCGAAACGCCGGCCCGCAGCCCGAGTTCCCGGGTTACCACGGATTAATGCTCAAGCTTTCGGATGGTGGCGGGAACCGTGGCCCATTTGATACGTTGACCGTCACTGCCGAGGTTCCAATGGTCGGAACCACAACCGTCGGGGAATAATTTACATGAGTCTGTTGGCCCGTCTCGCGCCACACCTGCCCTACGTCCGTCGCTACGCGCGCGCGTTGACCGGCGACCAGTCCACGGGGGACAATTATGTCCGGGTCGCGCTCGAGGCCCTGGCCGCCGGCGAGCGCCAGCTGCCCGCCGAGATGACGCCCCGGGTCGCCCTGTATCACGTCTTCCACGCCATCTGGACCACCACGGGCGCCCAGCTGGAGGACAAGAGCGGGCTCGAAGGCAACGACGACGCGACCCGTCGGCTGATGCGGATCGCCCCGCGGTCCCGTCAGGCCTTTTTGCTGACCGCGCTGGAGGGTTTCACCCCGTCGGAAGCCGCCCAGGTCCTCGACGCCGACGCCTTCGACGTCGAACGCCTGATCTCCGAGGCCCAGTCCGATATCGACGCCGAATTGGCCACCGACGTCCTGATCATCGAGGACGAGGCCATCATATCGGCCGACATCGAGAGCCTGGTGAAGGAGCTGGGCCACCGCGTCACCGGCACCGCCACCACCCACGACGAGGCCGTCGACGCCGTCGCCCGTCACCGTCCCGGCCTCGTGCTGGCCGACATCCAGCTGGCCGACGGCTCGTCCGGCATCGATGCGGTCAAGGACATTCTCAAGCGCATCGACGTGCCGGTGATCTTCATCACCGCCTTCCCGGAACGGCTGCTGACCGGCGAGCGTCCCGAGCCGACCTTCCTGATCACCAAGCCCTTCCAGCCGGAAACGGTGAAGGCGGCGATCAGCCAGGCCCTGTTTTTCCACCCGTCGCGCCAGACCGAAGCGGCGTAACCCCCTTCTCCCCGAGCCAGTGAAAAGCCCCGGTCCGCGCGACCGGGGCTTTTTTCCTGCCGTCCCGCCGGGTCCCGCCTATTGCGAGGGCGGCACCGGCGCGTTCGGTGCGGCTGTCGCCGTCGGGGCGGTGTCGCTGTCGAACGCCTGGGCATCCACGGCCTGCCCGCCGATATTGGCGTTGGTTCGGGCAAAGCCGCCCTGGCTGACGAACCACATGCCCAGGAGCAGAACGGCGACCGCGGTCAGCGAGACGATCAGCAAGACCAGGATACGCGTTCCGGGCCGTCCGCCGCGGACATAGCGGGCATCGACCGGCCGGCCCTCGTGCACCGCGTCGGCCGCCTTGTCGTGGGGGGATTCATGGGTCATGGCTTGGCTCCGAAGCGACTGGCTTGCAGTCACCTCAACGCGGTGGCCAGCGTCACCGTTCCGGGGAACCAGGCACACGAAAAATAACGCGTGTCGCCGTGGAACCCATCGCGCGGGACGCCGTTCTCAGTCTGCGGAGGCGGCGACGCCCCCCGACTTGAGGCTGGCGACAGCCAGCCTGCCGTCTCCGCACCCGATTCCCGACGATGCCACTGGGGCGGATCGCAAGATCCGCCCCTATTTTCGGTGTCTGTGGCCGACGCGGCCCTGGCGAGGACCCATCCCTACTGGAAATGCCAGCCGTCGCGGTGGTGGGCAGGGTCGAACGGGTCGGGCCCCGGGATCAACAGGCCGTCCTCGCCCAGCGTAAGCGCGAAACCGCCGGTCATCGGTCCGGTCGGGGCGATCAGGCCTTCCGTGCCGTCGAACACGGCCGGCAGCACCTGCGGCAGGTCGCCGGTGTAGTCCTGCAGGAAGCCGTCGTCGGCCA
>JBBQTX010000135.1:0-5684 GCA_038234475.1 Caulobacterales bacterium
ACAACGCCCTGATGGCCGAGGCCCGCAACTATCCGGGCCAGGAGCGCGCCGTGCTGGACTTCTACCGCCAGAACCCCAACGCCGCCGCCCAGATGCGCGCTCCGATCTATGAGGAGAAGGTCTGCGACCTGATCTTCGGCGTCGCCACCGTGACCGACAAGCCGATCAGCAAGGACGACCTGCTGAAGGAAGACGACGACATCTGACCCCGTCCGGTCGCCGGACGTCGGCTCTGGCAGCTTGTTTCAGCCCTGAAACAGCCGTGCCACGATGGCGTCATCAAGCCTGTTCAGGATCGCTCACAATCAATCGCCGGGGTCGTGTATGACGTTTTCAGCTGTCGCCATGGCCATGAGCCTGTTGGCCCAATCTCCCGATACCGCCCAACTGCCTCCGGTCCAGGGTCCTCCGGTCGCCCAGGAGCCCGGGGCCCAGCACCAAGCGGCCCAGGATGCAACGGCCCTGTCCGACGTGACGGTGGAAGGGCGTCGCCTGCGGTCCGTGGTCGAGGACTTCGTCGGCGAGGTGGCCGCGCCGGCCACCGGCGACCGGGGTCCGGCCCGCTGGAACGGTCCGGTCTGCATCGGCGTGGTCAATCTCCGCCCGGAGGTCGCCCAATATATCGTCGACCGGGCCTCTGACGTCGCCCGCGAGCTGGGATTGACCGCCGGAGAGCCGGGCTGCACCGCCAATGTCCTCATCATCGCCGCCGCCGATGGCCGTGCCGTGGCCGACGGAATCGTCGGGGAGCGCCGCCGCGCCTTCGTTCCCGGTGGCTCGGGCATGACCCGGTCGTTCCGGATGCTGGAAAATTTCAGAACCTCCGAAGCCCCCATTCGCTGGTGGCACGTCAGCGGCCCGGTGGATTCCGAGAGCGGCCAGCTGGCGACGCGTCTGCCCGGGCAGGACGCGCCCCAGATCGCGGTCTCCCGCGCGTCAAGGATTCGCACCGATATTCGCGACGATATGTTCAAGGCCATCATCGTCGTGGACATCAACAAGACGGCGTCCCTCTCCTGGACCCAATTGGCCGACTACCTCACGCTGATCGCTCTCGCCCAGGTCGATCCCGAGGCCGATGTCGCGGCCTTCGACACGGTCCTGAACGTCTTTGACGATCCGGCCATGCCCGGGCTGACGGATTGGGACATGGACTATCTCGTAGCGCTCTACAGCCTCGAACAGAACCGGGCGGGGTCGGGCGCCCGGACCGCAGAGTTCGTCAATCTGATGCTGCGCGCCTCGCGCGAGGAACCGGGCGAGCCCGGCACGGACTGACCCTTCTGAAGACGACGGCGACCGACCGCCCCGATTGACGACGACGCCCGATAACGTCAAGGTTGAAACTCGCCATCGGAGCGGGTCATGTCAGTAGTCTTCGCCGCCCTCGCCGCATCGCTTGCGATCGCGGGGGCCGAGTCTGCCCCGCAGGCGGCTCCGGTCCAGCCGGCGACCTCACCGGATCCCGCCGCCGCGCCGGTCAGCCGGCTGGCGGACGTGGTCGTCGAGGGCCGTCAGCTGGATGCCCTGGTGCGGAGCTTCGTCGTCGAGGTCGCCGAGCCCGCCAAAAGGCGCGGCCTCGCGCGCTGGAACCGGCCGATCTGCGTCGGATCGGTCAATCTGCAGACCCAAGTCGGCCAATACATCGTCGACCGTGTCTCGGATGTGGCCCGCGAACTGGAGGTCGAGGCCGGTGAGCCCGGCTGCCGCCCCAATGTCCTGATCGTCGGTACGGTCGACGGTGCGGCCCTCGCCTCTGCCCTGGTCGAGGATCGGCCGCGCAATTTCGACCTTCGCCACAACGGCACCGACGCCGGCACCCGCGCCTTCCGCGGCTTCCGGACCGACGACCGCCCGGTGCGCTGGTGGCAGATCAGCATGCCGATCGATTCCGAAACGGGCCAAAGGGCGGTGCGACTGCCGGGCGATCCTTCGCCCCCCGTCATCCACGGCTTCGCGGCCTCGCGGCTGCGCACCCAGATCCGGGACGACATGGTGCGGGCCGTCATCATCATCGATGTCGACCGGCTGGACGGCGCGAACCTGGTCCAGCTTGGTGACTATGTGGCCATGGTGTCGCTGGCCCAGATCGACCCGGAAGCGGAAACCGCCGGCTATGACACTGTGCTGAACCTGTTCGCCGATCCGGCGTCGGGTCCCGATGGCCTGACGGACTGGGACATGTCCTATCTGGAGGCGCTGTATCAACACGACCAGCTTCGTATCAACCGCAACAGCCAGGTCCAGGCCGTCGCCGACGCCGTGCTGCGCGATCGGCGCGCGGCGAACGAGACGTCGGCGGATTGAGGTCCGCGCATCCGGCCGGTCGGACAGGACTCTCTCTCCCATCCGTTCCGTTCAGCTTTGCCGTATAGTTCAATCTGTCCCGCCGAGGAGTGCCCGATGATCGCTTCCCTGATAGCCGCCGCGCTTCTGACGGTGCAGGATCCTGTTCCGCCGCAAGCTTCGCTCGCCGACCCGGTCATCCGGCTGGAAGACGTCGTCGTCGACGGTCGCCGTCTGGAGGCCGCTGCCGAGGCGTTCGTCGACACGATCGCCGCCCCGGTCGGGCGCCGCGGCCTGGCTCGATGGCATCGAGGCGTCTGCGTCGGCGCCGTGAACCTGTCCCCCGAGATCGCCCAGCAACTGGTGGACCGGGTCTCGGACGTCGCGCGTGGCCTCGGCCTGCGGGCGCATGAACCACCCTGCCATCCCAGTATCCTGATCGTCGCGACCACGCAGGGGTCCGCCTTCGCCGAACAGTTCGTGGCCATGAGACCGGTGCTGTTCCGCCCGGGCGGCGCGGGCATGAACCAGGGTCCTGCGGCCTTCGACCGGTTCGTCGACTCCGAAGCCCCCGTTCGCTGGTGGACCATCAGCCAACCTACCGACAGCGACACCGGTCAGTCTGCCGTGCGGATGCCCGGGCAATGCAACCGCTCGTGCAATCCCATCGATGGCGCTAGCACCTCAGTGCTCGATTTCGCTCCGAATACGGCGATAAGGACCGTGTCGCGGGTGTCCTCCCAGATCCGGCAGGACCTGAAGCGCAGCATTGTCATCGTCGATGTCGACAAGCTGGACGGCGTCACCTTGGGGCAACTCGGCGACTATATCGCCATGGTCACCCTGGCCCAGATCGAGCCGGAGGCCGCCACCAGCGGTTTCGACACCATCCTGAACATATTCGAGTCGCCCGACTCGGCCGAGGGCCTGACGGGCTGGGACCGCGCCTACCTCGACGGCCTTTACGGGGCCAACTGGTATCGCACCAGCCAGAACAGCCAAGTGCACGCCATCTCCGACGCCATTGCCCGTGAATATCGCGACGGTCAGGCCGACGAGCCGGTCGAAACACCGCAATAGACCTTTGGCGGCGACGCACCGGCGCCTTGCGTCAACGCTTCGGCAACGCGATATCCTGTTCAACAGGCGTGCGACGGCTGAGTCGCGCCCCGATACATCCCGAGAAGGCCTGAATGCGCGATCCGATCGAACTGATGAACATGAACCTCGTCCCCATGGTGGTGGAGCAGTCCAGCCGGGGCGAGCGCGCCTTCGACATCTTCTCGCGCCTGTTGCGCGAGCGGATCATTTTCCTGACCGGCCCCTTCGAGGACGGCATGGCGTCGCTGATCTGCGCCCAGCTACTGTTCCTTGAATCGGAGAACCCGAAGAAGGAAATCAGCATGTATATCAACAGCCCCGGCGGGCAGGTGTCCTCGGCGCTGGCGATCTACGACACCATGCAATACATCCGCTCGCCGGTTTCGACCGTATGTATGGGCATGGCCGCTTCGGCCGGTTCGCTGATCCTCGCCGCCGGTGCCGCTGGCCAGCGCGTGGCCCTGCCGAACGCCCGGATCATGTTGCACCAGCCCTCGGGCGGCTTCCGCGGCCAGGCCTCGGACGTCGAGCTGCACGCCGCCGACATCCGCTACACCAAGCGCCGCCTGAACGAGATCTACGTCCACCACACCGGCCGCACTTATGAGGAGGTCGAAAAGACCCTCGACCGCGACCATTTCATGAGCGCCGAGGAAGCCAAGGCCTGGGGCGTCGTCGACCACGTCTACGACCGCCGCGAACAGGCTGAGGGCGACGGGGTCAAGACGGTCTGATCCGACGCCGAAAAGGGATCGAGAAAGGGCGCGCCGTGACCGGCGCGCCCTTTTCTTTTGTGCGATCCGGCGGGGATGCAGCAAACGCGTGAAATCAGCGGGACCGTCGAGGTCGACGGCGACGTCTATCATTGGGAGCTTCGGCGCCAGCCGCGGCCGACCACGGGCAGCGCGTGGGAGGGCATCGCGGTGACCCTGAGGCTGCAGGACTTCAAGCGCGAAGCCATCGTGCAGTTCCCGCCGCCGCTTCGCCCGAACGGCCGTCCCGACACCGAGAAGCAGTTCGTCAAAATCGACCACGTGCGCAATGCCGTGGCTGCCGCGATGGAGGCGGGCTGGAACCCGACCTCGCGGGGCAAGCCCATGACGTTCGAAGTGGATGCGGACGGTCGCTAGGGGCGTCCCTTGAACCGGCGGAAGCCCGCCTCATCCGCGATGGCCAGCATTTCGGTGTCACCTGAGGTGTCGCCATAGGCCGCGGCCAGCCGCATATTCTCTCCGTAGACTGCCCGTAACCGTCGCACCTTCTCCTCGCCGCGGCAGTTCGGGCTGGCGAAGGCACCGGTCACGCGGTCCCGATCGTCGAACACCAGTGGCGTCCCCAACAGCGCCTCCGCCCCCAGCCGTCGCGCGAACGGGGCGACCGTCGTCTCGGGCGAGGCGGTGACGATGACCCGGTAGGCGCCCCTGACGCCCCAGTCGTTCCAGCAGGCGAGGGCGTCTGGCCGCATCAAGCCATCCCAGGCCTCGGCCGCAAAAGCCTCGGCGTCGGCGTCCAGCGTCGTGCGGCGCACATCCTTCAGGAACGCCCGCACCGACGCAGCCTTGATCCGGCCCCGGTCGCGGTCGCGGGCATAGGTCGCGACGGCCGACGCAAGGCTCAGCATCCCCTTGGCCCATCCGCGCGCGCCGGCCCGCCAGCGCAGGAAGGCGGTGAAACTGTCGCGCACCGTCAGGGTGCCGTCGAAATCGAAGGCGACGATGGCCTGATCCTTGCGGGGCGACTGGTGAAACACGACCGGGCTTCCCATGTCAGACATTCGCCGCGATCTCCATCGACAGTGATCCGTCCGCTTCGATCTCCTGCCACGCCTGGTCGGGGTTGTGGCGGGCGACCGGATGGGTGATTGTCAATTTTTGAAGACCTTTGCGCCCACTGTTCGGGAATCAAACGCGGGGATTACGCGTTAGCCCCATGTCGGGGCGATCCGCGGGAGTGAGAAGGCTATATGACCAAAGCCGCCGGCACAGACGCCAAAAGCACCCTCTACTGCTCCTTCTGCGGAAAGAGCCAGCATGAGGTGCGCAAGCTCATCGCCGGACCGACCGTGTTCATCTGCGACGAATGCGTCGAGCTGTGCATGGATATCATCCGCGAAGAGCACAAAATCTCCTTCTCCAAGGCCAAGGACGGCGTGCCGTCGCCCAAGGAGATCCGCGAGGTCCTCGACGACTATGTGATCGGCCAGAGCCACGCCAAGAAGGTGCTGAGCGTCGCCGTCCACAACCACTACAAGCGGTTGAACCACGCGACGAAGAACAACGACGTCGAACTGGCCAAGT
>JBBQTX010000136.1:0-5665 GCA_038234475.1 Caulobacterales bacterium
CTTGTCGACCGCCTTCATCAGACCGATGTTGCCTTCCTGAATGAGATCAAGGAATTGCAGGCCGCGGTTGGTGTATTTCTTGGCGATGGAGATGACCAGGCGCAGGTTGGCCTCGACCATTTCCTTCTTGGCCTGACGGGCCTCGCGCTCGCCCTTCTGCACCGTCTGGACGATGCGGCGATAGTCGTCGATCGGCAGGCCGGCCTCGGTCGCGACGGCGGCGACGTCGCCGCGGATCTGGGCGATCTGGCCCTGTTCGTTGTCGCTGAATTTGGTCCAGCGCACGCCCATGGCCTTGACCCGGTCGGCCCAGGTCGGGTCCAGCTCGGCCCCGAAATAGGATTTCAGGAACTCGGGCCGCGAGATGCCGTAGCTGTCGGCCAGGCGCAGCAGCCGGCCCTCGAGGCCCATCAACCGCTTGTTGATCGCATAGAGCTGCTCGACCAGCGCCTCGATGCGGTGGTTGTTCAGCTTCATCGTCTTGAGCCGGCCCGAGATGCCCGCCGTCAGCGCGTTATAGGCCTTCTGGTCCTTGGCGCTGAGTTGTTCGCCCTTCAGCCGGCTCTCGACCAGCCTGTCCTGCAGCTTGCGGAACGCGCCGAAGTCGCCCGCCACCGCGTCCAGCACCTCCATGACGCCATCGCGCAGCTCCGCCTCCAGCGCCGAGATCGACATCCCGCCGCCATCGTCGAAATCCTCGTCCTCCTCGTCATCCGTTTCCGGCTTGGGCTCTGCCCCCTCGACCGGTTCGGCCGCGGGCGCGGGCTCGACGACCGTGCCGGCCGGCGGCTGGTTGTGCGGCAGGGACGAGGGGTTCAGCACCCCATAGGTGGCGTCCAGGTCGATGACCTCGCGCAGCAGGATGCGGTTGTTGGCCAGTTCGTCGCGCCAGACCATGATGGCCTCGAACGTCAGGGCGCTCTCGCACAGCCCCGAGATCATCGCGTCGCGGCCGGCTTCGATGCGCTTGGCGATGGCGATCTCGCCCTCGCGGCTCAGGAGCTCGACCGAGCCCATCTCGCGCAGATACATCCGCACCGGATCGTCGGTCCGGTCATAGGCGGCCTTGGCCGGTGCCTCGGCGACACTCGTCTCCGCGCGTTCGACGACCTCGCCACCCTCCTTCTCGGTGGTCTCGGCGGCGTCTTCCTCGGCCTCCACGACGTTGACGCCCATTTCGGACAGCATCGCCAGCGTGTCCTCGATCGCGTCCGGCGTCACCTCTTCGGACGGCAGAACCTTGTTCAGGTCCTCCATCGTCACATAGCCGCGCGCCTTGGCCTGCTTGATGAATTTCTTGACGCCGGCGTCTGTAAGGTCGAGCAGCGGGCCGTCGGTCTGAACTTCGGCTTCCTGTGTCTCGGTCTGGGCGCTCATATAGTCTTCTCTCCGGGCGGAGGGCTGATCAGGCCGTCCGCCAAATACAACGTGTGGCGGGGTCGTTGGTTACGAGCCCGCGCTGTCTTCCCAAATCGCTCCGGTTTTGATCGCGCGGCGCAAGGCGTCCCGCTCGGCTTTCAGCCGACGGAACGCTCCGTCCTGCCCCGGCACGCCACGCGCCGAGGTCAGGGCGTCTTCCAGCGCCGCCACGCGGGTGAGCGCGTCGAACGCCTGCGACCATCGGATCCGCGCCTCGCCGAGGGGCTTGTCTGTGGCCAGGAAGGGCGCGCCGGACTTTGCCGCCGCCTTCTCGACCTCGTGCATTAAAACGCCATGACCCGATTGCGCCAGATGGCGACGGAGCGCCGCCGAGTCAAGGTCTTGACCCGAGAACCGCAGACGGACCATTTCCTGCGCCAGTCCATCCAGAGCCGGGTCACCGAATCCGTGGGCGGAAATGGCTTCCAGACGGTCGTCCATCCGCTCGGGGTCGTCGACGGCACCGTGCGCCAGGGCGGCGGCGACCGGCTCGATCGAGCGGCTCAACGCCTGCATGGCCTCGGCCCCCTCGGCGGTCTGACCAAGCTTTGGCGGCGGACCGGGCCGCCAGCGCCCGTTCGGGCCGGACGAGGCGATCCCCGTCGTCGACCGGCCGCGGGCCGGAAACAGGGCGTCGAAACGATCGAACAGGTCGCGGCGATACTGTTCGGCCAGGTCCTTGTCCTGGATGGCCGACGCCGCCCGACGCAGACGGCCCTTCAGGCCCGCGCGGCGCTCGGGACTGTCCAGGGGCTCGACCTCGGCTTCCTTGCCGAACAACACCTCGGCGAAGGGCCGGGTCGCGGCCATGGCCAGGCGCAACGCCGGCGCACCCTTGTCACGCAGGATGTCATCGGGGTCCTGGCCCCCGTCCAGCAAGGCGAAGCGGAACGAACGGCCCGCCTTCAGCTGTGGCAGGGCGCGGTCGATGGCGCGATACGCCGCCCGGCGGCCCGCAGCGTCGCCGTCGAAACACAACACCGGCTCGTGAGACACCCGCCACAGCCGCTCCATCTGCTCTTCGGTCAGGGCGGTGCCCATCGGGGCGACGGCGGGGATGCCGGCCCTGTGGCAGGCGATGACGTCCATATAGCCCTCGACCACCACAACGGCCTGCTCGCCCCGGCTCTCGGCACCCATGATGCGGCGAGCCTCGGGCAGGCCGTACAGGGTCGAACCTTTGTGAAAGAGCGGGCTCTCGGGCCCGTTCAGATATTTGGCGCGGTCGTCGGGGTTCATGGCCCGACCGCCGAACGAGACGATCCGTCCGCGCGCGTCGAGGATCGGGAACATCAGCCGGTCGCGGAACCGGTCATAGGGCTGACCCCCGCCCTCGGGCGCGATCAGCATGCCGGCCTCGACGAGGTCGCCGGGCCGGGCACCGCGCTGGACCAGCGCCGCCTTCAGCCCCTCACGGTCGTTAGGGGCATAGCCGAGGCCGAACCGCTCCCACTGGTCCTCGGGCAGGCCGCGCTTTTCGAGGTATTCGCGCACCGCCTTGCCGGGCGAGCGGCGCAGATTTGCCGCGAACCATTTCTGGGCCAGGTCCATCCAGTCGGTCAGACCCTGCTTCTTCGCCTCGCGCTCGGCCGCCTGGGGGTCGTCCGCCGGCAGGGCCATGCCGGCCTCTCCGGCCAGCCGCTGGACGGCCTCGACGAAGGACAGCCGCTCGGTTTCCTGCAGGAAACTGATGACGTCGCCATGCTTGCCCGACGAGAAGTCGTGGAAAAAGCCCTTGTCGTCATTGACGAAGAAGGACGGCGACTTCTCCTTGGTGAAGGGCGACAGTCCGACATATTCCCGGCCTTGGCGCTTGAGCTTCACCGTCCGTCCGATGATGTCGGACGGGCGAAGGCGGGCCTTCAGTTCTTCAAGGAAGCGATCGTCGAAGCGCACCGCCAAGCCTTAACGCCGACGAACCCGACAAGCGACTCCGGATCGGCCGCCGCAGCCCGGCGTCTTGATTGAAGGTTGACTCGACAACTTTATAATTGAAAGTAGTCATAACGAAACTGGAGACTCGCGATGTCCGACACTGCCCGTTCCGATAGCCCTTCCGATGAAACCGACCTCGCCTATCTGAAGCGGCTGGCGGTGGCCGGGCGCGGCGAGCCCGCACCGTTCCTGTTGCTGATGGCAGTGTTCGGCGGGGTCTATGGTTTCGCGGCCCTCGCCGTCGTGGCGGCCTTGCTGATCGACGGCTGGCCGACAGCGGGCGTGGTCCCGGGGCCGGCGACCCGATTCCTCGGTGGATGGATTTTTGTTGCGGCGCATCTCGCATTCCTCGCCACCCTGCTGTGGACCGGATGGCGAACGATCTGGCCGAATCGGGTGCGCCTGAACCGCGCGGCCTCCGCCACCTGGACTGCGGCCTTCATCGGCCTGATCGTCGTCTTCGCCATGATCTCGGTGTTCACGCGCAACGAGCCGCCGACCGACGCCGTCTACTCCGCGCATCTGCTCGGCCCGATGCTTCTGGTTCTGTGGGGCAGCGCCTGGTGGGTGACGGCGATCACCAGCGAGCGCCGCTGGCTACTTGTAATCGCGATCGGCAGCTTCGCCTCCGCCCTCGCCCTGGCCTGGGTCGGCAACGCCGTCGCCATGCTGCCCATCATGGGCCTGAGCCTGCTGCTGCTGGCCTTCGCGCCGGCCGTCATTCTGATGCGCGAGCGACGTGGATGAGTCTGGCCACGGAGGATGTCGACCCTCTGCTTTCCAGCCGGGTCCGGGCCGGGGTGCTGGCCTGGCTGTCCGACAAGGGCGCCGGGGACTTCACCGAACTTGCCGCCGCGCTGGACTTGGCCAACAATACCCTGTCCGGCCATCTGCTTCGTCTGGAGAGCGCCGGATACATTGATCTGAGACGGGGGTTTCTTGGCCGCAAGCCTCGGACCCGCGTCGTCGTCACGCTTGCGGGACGGACCGCATGGCTCGACCATCTCGAAAGGTTGGGCTGATCCTGTTTACCTTTCATTAGCCAGAAAGGCCAAAGCGCGACCTCAACGGCCTGAATATGCGCGCAATGTTAGGAGCAGATCGGAACAATCCACAAGCCTGTGGATTAACCATATGTCCGTCTGCGAAGTGGTCGGAGTCTGACGAAGCCGCACAGAATATCGCGGCGTCGCCCGAGATCGAGAGACGACCATGTTCATGACCATCGTCCATCCGGCGGTGGAGCCCCGAGGCCCCGACAGTGTCGCAGTGCCCGGTTCCCCCGCCGTCCCCGCGCTGTCCCCCCGTGCTCTGCACGCCCGGCTGCTCGAGAACGCGGCGCTACGACGTTTGCGTGGCGTCGAGCGGCTGCGCAGCAACCGGCGTGACGACGCCGCCTACTGGCTGCATGCCGCGCCCGTCGCGGTCCGCAAGGCCTGCGCCCTGCGCGAAGAGAAGAGTTTCGCACCGCTGCCCTGATGTTGGGCCGCGGGCAAAAAGGCTTCGCTTTTTCGACCCGATCAGCGCCCCGCGATAAAGCCCGAGCTGGCGGTCACCAATACGCTCATGATCCTTGCCGGGGCCGGAAGATGAAGTTGAAGATATAGACAGGCGTCTCCACCGCGGCGCAATGATCCGTATCCGGATTGAACGAGTCGATCCCCCTCAAGTCGCCGTCCTTGAATACAAAGGCGTCGTAGCCCAGCGCCTGTACCGCCGCGATCGACGTCTCGATCGGGCGGCCGGAGTGACGCTCTTCCAGTTCGATCAGCAGATTCTGTCGGTCGCGGGCGATGAGGCCGACCGCGCCGGCGACGACGGCGGTATCATGGCCCTCGACGTCGATCTTGATGAAGCCGCACGGCTCCAGGTCCAGTTCGTCCAGTCGGGCGGTCGCGACCTCGACCACCCCGAATCCCCTTGCTGCCGACCAGTTTATCTCCAGAGAGGCGTGCTGGTTGGAATAACCCCGGGGGGAGCGCGGCACGTTCAGGCTGGCCTTGCCGGCGCGGTCCGACAGGGCGATCTGGCGGACAATGGGATTGGCCGGACGCGCCGCGTCGAGGATGGCGAACATCTTGGGATTGGGCTCAAAGGAATAGACGCGGGGGCACAGACCCGCCAGCTGGTGGGTCCAGACGCCGCAGTTGGCCCCGACGTCGATCGCCGCCCGCGCCGGGTCAACCAGGCGGGGCAGCAGCCGCAGCTCCGGCTCGCCCTTGCGCAGCTCCCGCGCGACGATCCGCTTCAATTCCTGACGCGGGCTGAACAGCGCCCGCTTGATCTTCTCCTGCATGGTGGTTGGTGGAGA
>JBBQTX010000137.1:0-5655 GCA_038234475.1 Caulobacterales bacterium
CCGGTGAAGGCCTGCATGGCCTCGGGCCAGGGACGGGACTGGCCCATCTCCATCATGGCGTTGAAGCGTTCGCCGACCTCGGTGTTTCCGTACACGGAACAGCGGTGCAGCGGCCCGGTCCAGCCGGCCTGCTGGCAGGCCGCGCGATGAAATTGGAACTGGTAGATGTGGGCCAGGAAGTAGCGGGTGTAGGGGGTGTTGCCGGGGATATGGTATTTGGCACCCGGGTCGAAGGCGTTGTCAGGGCGCGGTCCGGGCGGGACCAGGCCTTGGTATTTCAGCATGTTGGCCGACCAGGCGTCGTTGTATTCGGCGGGACTGGTCTCGCCGTCGAAGACGCCCCAGCGCCAGCGGTCGACCATCAGGCCAAACGGCATGAAGGCGATCTTGTCCAGGGCCATCTTGAGCAGGAAGGGAATGTCCTCCTCCGCGCCCGGCACAGTCTTCAGCAGGTCGATCTGGTTCAGATAGGTGGGCGTCAGGGCCGACAGGCCGACGAAGTCGCCGATGGCCTCGTGGAAGCCGTCGTTCGCGCCGTTCTTGAACAGGAAGGGCTGATCCTTGTAAGCGCGCTGGTAGTAGTTGTGACCCAGTTCGTGGTGGACCGTATAGAAGTCCTCGGCGTTGACCTCGGTGCACATCTTGATGCGGATGTCGTCGGCATTGTCCAGGTCCCAGGCCGAGGCGTGGCAGACCACTTCGCGGTCGCGCGGACGGGTGATCTGGCTGCGTTCCCAGAAGGTCGCGGGCAGGGGATCCAGACCCATGGAGACGTAGAAGCGCTCGCCGGTGCGGACCATGCGGGTGGCGTCATAGTCGGCGTCGACCAGCAGGCGGGTCATGTCGTAGCTGGAGGCGCCGCCCGTGGTGGGGGCGACGACGTCGTAGATATTGCCCCACTGCTGCGACCACATATTGCCCACGAGGTCGGCGCGGATCGGGCCGGTCTCGGGCTGGACCGCGTCGCCGTATTTGGCGTTCAGGCGGTTGCGGACGTAGCAGTGCAGGTTCTCGTAGAAGGGTTTGACCTGGGCCCACAGCCGGTCGGTCTCGGCGGCGAAGGCATCGGGCTCCATGTCGTAGCCCGAGCGCCACAGGGCCCCGGTGTCGGCGAAGCCCAGTTCGGTCGCGCCCGCGTTGGCGATCTCGACCATGCGGGCATAGTCGGCGGCCATCACCGGAGAGATGGTGCGCCAGCCCTCGTAGAGCGCCCGCGCCTCGGCCGGGTCGCGGGTCTCGGCCAGCAGTTTGGAGGCCTCGTCGAGGGTGATCTGGCGGCCCTTGTATTCGAATTTGCCGACCGAATAGGTCGAGTCGAGGCGGGTGGTGATCTCGGCCAGCTCGCCAGCCGCGCCGGGGCGGTTGGGGGCCGGCAGGACGATGCCCTGGCGCAGCAGGTTCAGCTTGCGACGCACGTCGGGGGCGACCTCGACGGCGTTGAAGGCCGCCGCGCCATTGGCCAGCTGGACCTGCAGCTCGGTGTATTCGGCGTTGATCCGGCTTTCCAGCCACATGGTGTCGAAGGTGATGTTGGTGGCGCGGGTCCACTGGATGCGGGCGGCCTCCTCGCTGAGCGCGGCCAGCCGGGTCTCGGCATCGGCGACGAAGGTGGTCGCGTCCTGGGCGGTGACTGGCCGGGCGACTGGATTGGAACCGCCCTCAGCGGCTGTGGCCGCTTGATCAGCGAGCGTCGCGGCCTGGGCGGCGTCGGATTCACCCATGCCGTAGCCGGCGCAACCGGCGGCGAGACCGAGGGCGCAGACGGCGGCGGCGGTCATCAGGGCGCGTCTCATCGGGTATCCTCCTGGCGCGGTTCGCCCGCGTTGTCGGGCCGCAGGTGAGGGGAGCGGGGCCGGTCCGTCAAGCGGGGCCGTTCGGAGGGGTTCAGCCCAGCACGCAGGCCGCCAGGCCATCGTTGCGGACGGTGCCCATGGCGGCCTGGATGCGCGAGGCGCGGCGGCGGACATAGGGACCGGGCGCGGACGCGCTGTAGCGCCGGGGCGAGGGCAGGATAGCGGCCAGACGGGCGGCCTCGCGGGCGCTCAGATCGGCGGCGGACTTGCCGAACCAGTGCCGGGCGGCCGCCTCGGCTCCATAGACCCCGGGGGCCCATTCGGCGACGTTGAGATAGACCTCCATGATCCGCCGCTTGCCCCAGACGGTCTCGATGGCGACGGTATAGCCGGCCTCCAGCCCCTTGCGGACCCAGTCCCGGCCCGGCCACAGGAAGACGTTCTTGGCGGTCTGCTGACTGATGGTCGAACCGCCGCGGATACGGCCCGAGCCGCGCTGCCCGGCCCGATCGTTGGCCTTCAGCGCCCGCTCGATCGACTTCATGTCGAAGCCGCGATGGGCGCAGAAGGTCGCGTCCTCCGACGCGATCACCGCCTGGACCAGCCGGGGCGAGATGTCGTCCAGCGACCGCCAGCGATAGGACAGGCCCTCGCCGCCGAGGGCGCGGCTGGTCATCAGGAAGGTGGTCGGCGGGGCGATGAACCGGTGCAGCACCACGCTGCCCAGGCCGAGGACGGTCAGCAGCAGGAAGGCGGCCAGGATGGGTCGGGATCGCTTCACGGTCTTGGTCAGCCCCGACATGGGTAAATGGTGGCGCGCGAGGGGATGGGGGGCAATACCTGATCCTTCTCCCGTTCGGAGAAGGTGGCGCGCAGCGCCGGATGAGGGTCGGATCGCGGAGCGGCCAAGCCGCCTTCGGACAGTCGACCCACACCCTTTCGCGCAAGGCCGACGGCTTCGCCGCCGCGCGCCCAAGCCCTCTCCCGACGGGAGAGGGTCAGACAGACGCCACGCCCGCGTTGCCGTCTTCGTCTGCCCAGGCGACGCGGGTCGCATCGGCGCTCATGGCGAGGGCGGTGATCGGGGCGCCGCGCTCGGCCTTGAGGAAATTCAGGCCCTGACCGGCCGGATCGGCCAGCCAGACGCGGCCGTCGTTGAGGCCGGCGGCGAGCAGGCCGTGCTTCGGCCGAGAGGCGACCAGGGCGATCAGACTGCCTTCGTCGTAGCCGATCTCGGTGGCTTCGCGGCCCATGGGACCGTTCGCACCGATGAACGGCCACAGCACCACGCCCTGCGCCCCCGCCGTGGCCAGAAGCTGGCCGTTGGAGAGGAAGCTCATCGACCGGACCTTGGACGGATAGCCGCCCATGCGCAGGTTCCGTTGGTCCTTCAGCCGCCAGCCGTGCAGCTGGGCATCCTGCATGGCGGTGACGACGAAGGCTCCGTCGGGCGAGAAGGCCACGGCGGTGTGCGACCCGGCCCATTTCAGCAGGGTCGGCTTCTGCTGGGCGATGCGGGCGAACCACAGGGCCGCGCCGCCATAGGTCGAGGTGGCGATCCGCCGACCCCTGGGCTCGAAGGCCACGCCGGAGACGGTGTGTTGATGCTGGAAATCCCGCCGGAAGCCCGCGTCCTTCGCGTCGATCACGGTCACGGCCTTGCCGGCCGAGAAGGCGATCAGGCCGCTTTCCGTCGAGGCATCGATGGCGTCGATCCACTGGCCCCGGGAGCTGGTGGCCAGGACGCCCGCCTCGTCGCGCCGGTGCCAGATGACCCGACCGTCGTCGCCGCCGGTGATGACCCCGTCGCCGGACGGATGGACCACGGCGCACAGCACCGCGCCGTCGTGGGCGGCCGAAAACTCGCCCCCCTCGAAGCGGACCGAGCCGTCGCCCAGGGCAAAGACGGCGCTTGTCCCATCGAACAGGGCGGCGGTGACCTGGGCGTCGAAGGTGGTCTGCATGGGGGCCGGTTTAGGGCCTCGGCGTGGGCCGTCAACTTCGCTTTTCGGCCTGACGCTCGAGGTGGCGGCGAGCCTGACGGCTCAGCGGACGAGCGATCGGCGTCTCGGAAAAATTCGAGTGCAAATCGTGCAAAAGCGGGAGGGCGGATTTTGTCTCGAGAGTTACCGGACGATCGGCGGCCTGGTGTGCCGCGCGGATGGCGCCGCTTTCAGCCTCGTCGGCGGCGATCCAGTCGGCCAGCTCATCCGCCTCGGCCTTGAAGGAGGCGTGGATTCGCCGCCAGCGCAGGGCCTCGGTCGCCTGGCCGCGCGAGACCGCCGCCGCCACGCGCAGACGCGCCATATCGGCCAGATCATCGGCCTCGATATCCTCGAAGACGGACAGGTCGTCGTCCATCGGGTCCGGATCGATCTGGTCGGCCCGCCGCCAGCCGTCACGGCGCGCCCGCCAGCGCAGGGCCCGCAAGCCAAGGTCGTGGCGGCGGCAGACCGCCTCGGCGGTGAAGCCGTTGAGATAGTCCGCGCGGGCCTCGGCCCAGGTTTCTTCGGAACGGATGCGATAGGTGTCTGTCATGCCGGGAGTTTGGCATGCGGGTGCGTCAGAAACGGTCGTGGGCGGGTGGGGTCAGGAGGGGCGCGGGGTGCCGTGCTCCAAGACAATGGAGGCCCACAGTTTTTCGACTTCGCCGAGGCCGCCCTCGAACGCCCGCTGTTCGGCCTTCAGCCGCGCAGTCTCGATGGCGCTGGATGTGCCCAGTCTTGCGTGGAAGAGCGCGTCACGACCAACGACCCAGCCGGTGCAAACTCAGCCTCAAGGCGTGTTTCCTGGCCGAGCGCAATACCGAGGAGTCGAAGGACTTCATCGGGGAGCGTAATGATCCCGCCCTCCTCAATGATCACGTCGAAACTCCGGTTCGGTTCGAGCATGGCTGGAGTTCACCCAAGGCCGAAGCCCGCGTCAAGCCGCGCAGGCCTCGAACCCGGCCTTGAGTGCCGCCTCGTCGATGTCGCGGCCGATGAAAACGGCGCGGGACCAGCGGCGTTCGTCGGGGCCCCAGGCGCGCTGGAGATCGCCCTCCAGGATCATGTGTACGGCCTGGAAGACCATGCGGCGGTCCTCTCCGGCGACGTCGATGATGCCCTTGGCGCGCAGGATGTTCTGGCCTTGCTCGCCCAGCAGCCGGTCGAGCCAGGCGGTGAAGCGGGGTCCGTCCAGCGGTCGGTCCAGCGACAGCGAGACGCCCTTGATGTCGTCGTCATGGGCGTGGCCCCGGGCTCCCGAAGAATGGTCGCCGTGGGCATGGTCGTGGTGCGCGTGATCATGACCATGGTCGTGATGGTCGTGTCCGCACTGCTCGTCGTGGACGTGTCCGGCCTCGCCGTGGGCCGGATTGGCGAACTCCGGATTGATATCGAGAATCCGTCCGAGGTCGAACCCACCCAGACCCAGAACCTGATCCAACGGGACGTTGGCGCGTTCGGCGCGCGTGATCGGGGCCAGCGGGTTAAGGCGGCGCAGGCGGGCCTCGACCGCGACCAGTTCGGCCTCGGTGACCAGATCGGTCTTGTTGAGGATGATGCGGTCGGCGAAGGCGACCTGTTCGCGGGCTTCTTTGGAGTCGTCCAGCCGGGCCATGACGTGTTTGGCGTCGACCAGGGTGGTGACGCTGTCCAGTTGCGTCTTCGCCTTGACGTCCTCGTCGACGAAGAAGGTCTGGGCGACGGGGCCGGGGTCGGCCAGGCCGGTGGTCTCGACGATGATGGCGTCGAAGGCGGGCTTGCCCGGGCGCTGGCGCTTCATCAGGCCGGCGACGACGCGGATCAGGTCGCCGCGCACGGTGCAGCAGACGCAGCCGTTGTTCATCTCGAACACGTCCTCGTCGGCGCCGACGACCAGA
>JBBQTX010000138.1:0-5652 GCA_038234475.1 Caulobacterales bacterium
CCTGACATCTGCGCCCGCATCTGGGCCCAGCGATCCAGACGCTCCCGGACCTTCGCCTCATGCCCCTCCCCCTTCGGGGCGTAGAAGGTCCGGCGCTCCATCCCGTCGGGGAAGAAATTGGCGCCCGAGAAGCCTTCGGGGGTCGAGGGGTCGTACTGATAGCCCTTGCCGTAGCCGAGCGACTTCATCAGCTTGGTCGGGGCGTTCCTGATATGGGCCGGCGGCATCAGCAACCCGGTCTCGGCCGCCGCCTTCTTCGCCGCCTTGAAGGCTTCGTAGACGCCGACCGACTTGGGCGCGGTGGCCAGATGGACCACGGCCTGGGCCAGGGCCAGTTCGCCCTCGGGGGAGCCCAGAAAGTCGTAGGTGTCCTTGGCCGCATTGGCGACCAACAGCGACAGGGGGTCGGCCTCGCCGATATCCTCGACCGCCATCCGCACGATCCGCCGCGCCAGATACAGCGGATCCTCGCCCCCGTTCAGCATCCGTGCCAGCCAGTAGAGGGCCGCATCCGGGTCAGACCCTCGAACCGATTTATGCATAGCAGATATGAGGTTATAGTGCTCTTCTCTGTTCTTGTCGTAGGCCGGTGCGCGCTTCTGCAGGATGGCTGCGAGCGCCTGCACATCCAGCGGGTCGTCAGAGGTCAGGTCGAACAGCACCTCGGACATCGTCAGCAGGTAGCGGCCATCCCCGTCGGCCAGCGCCGCCAGTGCCTGACGCGCTTCCGGGGTCAACGGCAGGCTCCTGCCCTCCTGAGCCTCGGCGCGGATCAACAGTTGATCCAGCGCCGCATAGTCCAGCCGCTTCAGGACATAGACCTGCGACCGCGACAGCAGGGCCCCGTTCAGTTCGAACGACGGGTTCTCGGTCGTGGCCCCGACCAGGGTGACGATCCCCTCCTCCACGAACGGCAGGAAACCGTCCTGCTGGGCGCGGTTGAAACGGTGAATCTCGTCGACGAACAACAGCGTCGACTGGCCGGCGGCGCGGCGCATCCGGGCCGCCTCGAACGCCTTCTTCAGGTCGGCGACGCCGGAGAAGACAGCGCTGATCTGCTGGAACTGGTAGCCCGCCGCTTGGGCCAGAAGGCGGGCGATGGTGGTCTTGCCGGTGCCCGGCGGGCCCCACAGGATCATCGACCCAAGCCGCCCCGCCTCGACCATGCGCCGGATCGGCCCACCGGGCCCCAGCAGATGATCCTGACCCACCACCTCCTCGAGCGTGCGCGGCCGCAGCCGGTCGGCCAGCGGCGCGCCCATTTGTGGTTCCGGGGGGGGATGGATGCCGGAGGCCTCGAACAGATCGGTCATGGACGGCCACAGATAGGCGTTCCGGGCACGCATTTCACGCGTTAGTATCGGTCCGCCTCAGGAGACAGACATGGCCGATCCGAACCTGGTCCCCCCCGGCGGCGTCATCCCCTATCTGACCATCCCGTCGCGCGGCGGCCAGGCGGCGGTGGAATTCTACCGCGCCGCCTTCGGGGCCGAGGAGTTGTTCCGCAATCTGGCGGATGACGGCGAGCGGCTGATGCACAGCCGGCTGGTGATCAACGGCGGTTTGCTGATGCTGTCTGACGAGTTCCCGGAATATGGCAACGAGGCCGACGTCGTGCCCAGGGGCGTGGCCCTGCACCTGCAGGTCGACGACGCCGACGAATGGTGGAACCGCGCCATACTGGCCGGAAGCGTGCCGGTGATGCCGCTGTCGGACCAGTTCTGGGGCGACCGCTACGGTCGGCTGATGGACCCGTTCGGCCACTGCTGGTCGATCGGGGCCCCGGTCAAACCCTAGCGGATCGTGCCGCTGATCCTTTGCCCCCGGCGGTTGATGGTCAGTTCCGAGCCACGACCGACATCGGCGAGTTGCTGCACCGAGGTCACGGCCCGGCCGTTGACCGACAGGACGATGTCGCCGCCCTGAATGCCGACCCGGTTGGCATAGCTGCCGCGCTGGACCCGTCCGACGATGACGCCGCTGGCGAACGGGTCGCCGCCCAAGGTGTCGGCGAGCGCGGGATTGAGCGCGATGACCTGGGCCCCGGCCAAGGAACCCGCGCCGATTACCGTCGCCCGGTCGAGATCGACATCCCCCGGCAGCGGCTGCACCCGCGCGTCCAGCGTCCGGGTCCGTCCGTCGCGAACCACGGCCACCTGCACCGTCGTGTTCGGCTCGCGTGTGCCGACGCGGAAATTGAGCCCGCCCTGGTCGTTGATCTCGGCTCCGTCAATGGCAGTGAGCACATCGCCCTCTCGCAGACCGGCCCGCGCGCCCGGCCCCCCGGCATAGACCTCGGTGACCACCAGACCTTGCGGCCGGTCCAGACCCAAACTCCGGGCGACCTCGGCCGAGACCGCCTCACCCTTCACCCCCAGCCACGGGCGGATCACCACCGTGGCACCACCGACGGCCGAGTCCACCACTCGCTTGACCGCCGAGGCCGGGACCGCGAACCCGACCCCCGACGACGAACCCGAACGTGAGAAGATGGCGGTGTTGATGCCGATCAGGTCGCCGTCCATATCGACCAGCGCCCCGCCGGAGTTGCCCGGATTGATGGCCGCGTCGGTCTGGATGAAGGACCCCGAGTCCGAGATGCCCGTCTCGGTCCGGTTCAGCGCCGAGATGATGCCGTTGGTCACCGTCTGGCCGACCCCGAACGGATTGCCGATGGCCAGCACCAGATCGCCGACCTGTTGTTCCTCGCGGTCGTCGATGTTGAGGATCGGCAGCCGGTCGCTGACCCCTTCCAGCTGCAGCACGGCGATGTCGGAGCGTTCGTCGGCCAGCACCAGCCGGGCATCGAACTCGCGCCGGTCGTTCAGCACCACCTTGATCTGCTGCATGCCGTTGATGACGTGGAAATTGGTCACCACCACGCCGGTGTCCCGCACAATGACGCCGGACCCGACCGAACCGACCTGCTGGGCGCGCGACCCCTGACCGAACATCGACCAGAACGGGTCCTGGACCCGTTGCACGCCGCGACCGGAGACATTGACCACTGCCGGCGCGGCCAGCCGCACCACGGGGGCGAAGCTGGACTTCATCGCCATGGCGTCGCCCGGCACGACGCGATTGTCGGCGAAGACCCCGTCCTGGGCCTTGGTATCATTGGACTGACCGCAGGCGGTGAGGGTCAGGGCGAGGGCGGCGACGAGCGCGTGGGGCTTCATGTTCATCCGGTCGGTCAGTCAGTCAGGCTGAGGCACCGCCATTCGAGCGCGCCTTCTGGACACTATCAAGGCGCCGCGGCCTGCTGCACGGCCATCGATTCCTGACGGTCCGCAGGTCGGGAGAGCTCAACAAGCCGAGGTTGCGAAAGCTTAATGCCAGACCGCCTTGCGCGAAGCCCCGGCGCAAGGCCAAGCTGCGGGCATGACCGAAGTGATCGAAACCCGCGCCCTGACCAAGACCTACGGAACCGTGCGCGCCCTCGACGGGCTGGACCTCTCCATTCCCAAGGGCGGGGTCTATGGCGTGCTGGGGCCCAACGGGGCCGGCAAGTCGACCCTGTTCCGCATCCTGCTGGGCCTGATCCGGCCGTCGGAGGGCTCCGCCACCCTGATGGGCGGGGCCATTGGCGACATCGGCGCCATGCGCCGCATGGGGTCGATGATCGAGACGCCGCGCTTTCCCCCCTTCATGACCGCGCGCCAGGTGCTGCAATGGCTGGCGCTGGAGCACGGCATCGGCGACAGCGCCGAAATCCCCTTCTGGCTGGAGCGGGTCGGCCTGACCGAGGCGGCGGACCGGCGTGTACGCGGCTTTTCGGTCGGCATGCTGCAGCGGCTGGGGGTCGCCGCCGCGCTGATGAACCGGCCCGAACTTGTCATCCTCGATGAACCGACCAGCGGCATGGATCCCCCCGGCATTCAGGACATGCGCGCCTTGATCCGGTCGCTGGCGACCGACGACGGCGTGACCGTGATCCTCGCCAGCCACCAGCTGCTCGAGGTCCAGCGCGTCTGCGACCGCGTGGCGATCCTGAACAGGGGCAAGTTGGTGCGCGAGGGCTCGGTCAGCGAACTGACCTCGGTCGGCGAACGGCTGCGGCTGATGCTGAACCCGATCGGAGACGCCCTGGCCGTACTGGGCGCGAAAGGCTCGACCGAGGGCGAGGCCGTTCTGGCCGACATCAAACGCGGGGAGGCCCCGGACCTGTTCCGCGCCCTGATCCAGAAGGGCGTCGACGTCACCGAGGCGCGCTGGGTCGGCACCGATCTGGAGAGCATCTTCTTCACCGAGACGGGCGCCGTCCAGACGAAGGAGGAAGAGCATGCTCGTTGACGCCATCCGCGCCGAGGGGTTCCGCCTGCTGCGCAACCGCGTCGTGCTGTTCTGGAGCGTGGTCTTCCCGCAACTGCTTTTGCTCTCAGGGGCGCTGCTGGCCTTCTTCATGACCAAGAGCGGGGTCGCCAGCGGCGGCGACTCCAAAGCCAAGGCCGAGATCGAGGCAGCGATGCCGTCGACCGGCGTGCTGGACATGGGACAGTCGCTGGTCGGTTCGGGTAACGATCTGGCCAATCCGCTGATCCTGGCCTTCATCCTGATCGGCGCCGCCATTCTGTATGCCGGGGACTATCGCTGGGAGACGTGGCGGCTGGTCACGGCGCGCAACACGCGGGTCAATCTGATGCTGGGCAAGGTCATCGTCTTCGCGGGCCTGGCCGTGGCCGCCATGTTGGCCTTCGTCGTCACCGGGATCGTGACCGACTTCATCCAGGCGGCGATCTTCTCGCGGCCGCTGGGCTTCACCATGAGCGCGACTGACGTCGGTCATCTGCTGGCCATGGCCGGTCTAGCCCTGGTGCGTCTGGTCCAGTTCGTGATGATCGGACTGCTGGCCGCCGCCCTGACGCGATCGCTGCTGGCGGCACTGTTCGTCCCACTGGTGGTGGGCGTCGGCCAGGCGTTCGGCGCAATGCTGATGGCCCAGGCCGGCCTCGACCCCGACAGCTGGTTCGGCATTCTGCTCATGCCCGCCCGCGCGCTCGGTTATCTGAACAGCCTGATCGTCGGCGGCATCCCGGCCTCGGTCGTGCCGGACGGGATGCTGATCAAGGCCTCGCTCAGCCTGATCCTGTGGACCCTCCTGCCACTCGCCGGCGCCCTCGCCTGGTTCCGGAGGCAGGACCTGTCGAAGGAATAGGGGTCAGAACCGCTTCTCCATCCAGACGTTGCAGCGGGGGCATGGCGTCGGCTGGGCGGGCAGCGGCGTGGTCGGGGCGATAGGGGACGATGGAGACGGCCATGGGCGTTGATCTGGCGACGGATGGCCCGCACGACCAGCCGATGTCGCGCATGTCGTCGATGTCGACGATATCGAGGGCCGGTTGTCGAGGATGTCTTGCCCGAATTGTATTGGTCGGCGGGCTCGCACCGGTCGCTCCTTTCCTTCCCCCGCTTGCGGGGAAAGTGTCGCGTCTTCGCCGAAGGCGAACAGCGACGATGGGGGAATTTCAGACTTCCCTCTCCGGCCCTGGATCGCTGCGCGATCGATGGGCCACCTCTCCCGCAAGCGGGAGAGGTTCCTTGCTGGCGTTCAAAGTGATGCGGTCGTGAAAAAGGGCGGCCGGGTGGCACCGGCCGCCCGGGTGTCGTGGCCCCGCGGCCGAAGCGTACGCGTCGTCGTCGCCCGCGACGGCG
>JBBQTX010000139.1:0-5637 GCA_038234475.1 Caulobacterales bacterium
CCACCATCACCGTCCCGATGAGCAGCCGCGCGCCAGCTCGTCCCATCACCGTATTGGTCGCCGCCTGAAGCTGGGCGACCAGCCGCTCCACATCCGGCGGCATCCCCGGCAACAGGGCGCTGGCCGACTGCAGCACCACGGCGGCATAGGCGGCGCGCAGGCGGGGTGCCGACCGGGCGACCCGGGCGCGCAGGGCGGCATCGGGCGTGTCGATCCCCGTCTCCACCGTCATCACGCCGCGTCCACCGCCGGAGCGGACCACATTGGCGGTGATGGTCGGCAGCCGCAGATAGCTGGCCTGCGGCTCACCGCCTCCGCCGCCGCTGGTCTTGAGGGGTTTCAATCCGAGAAAAGCGCGACGTTCCATAATCAGACGCTAGCCGATGACGCTTAAGGGCCGGTTACGCCGCCGCCTCGACCGCCTTCGGCTCCATGACCTTCAGGTCCAGCAGGGCGGACGCCCTGGCCGCCCACCCCGGGTCCGCCAAGCCCTCCTTGGCGTTCGTCGCGGCGTGCCCGGCAAATCCATAAGGACATCCTTATGTGTTTCTTGCCCCCGGACCGCGACCGGTCTATAGGCCGCGCGAACACCCCCCCGGAAAGCCCGCCCCATGACCGATTACATCGTCCGCGATATCTCGCTTGCCCCGTTCGGCAACAAGGAAATCGCCATCGCCGAAACCGAAATGCCGGGCCTGATGGCGCTGCGTGACGAGTTCGGCGCGCAACAGATCCTCAAAGGCGCCCGTATCGCCGGCAGCCTGCATATGACGATTCAGACCGCCGTGCTGATCCAGACGCTGGAAGCCCTCGGCGCCGATGTCCGCTGGGCCTCGTGCAACATCTTCTCGACCCAGGACCAGGCCGCGGCCGCCATCGCCGCCGCTGGCACCCCGGTGTTCGCCACCAAGGGCGAGACGCTGGAAGAATACTGGGACTATGCCCACAAGATCTTCGAATGGTCCGACGGTGGCTATCCGAACCTGATCCTCGACGACGGCGGCGACGCCACCCTGCTGTGCGTGCTCGGCCCCAAGGCCGAGCAGGACGGCACGCTGCTGGACAAGCCGGAGAACGAGGAAGAGGAAGCCCTCTACAAGGTGATGAAACGCTACATCGCCGAGAAGCCCGGATTCTATTCGGCCATCCGCGACGCCATCGGCGGCGTGTCGGAAGAGACCACCACCGGCGTCCACCGCCTGTACGAAATGGCCAAGAAGGGAGACCTGCCGTTCCCCGCCATCAACGTCAACGACAGCGTCACCAAGTCCAAGTTCGACAACCTGTACGGCTGCCGTGAATCGCTGGTCGACGCGATCCGCCGCGGCACCGACGTCATGCTGTCGGGCAAGGTCGCCGTGGTCTGCGGCTATGGCGACGTGGGCAAGGGCTCGGCCGCCTCGCTCCGCCAGGGCGGTGCCCGGGTGAAGGTCACCGAGGTCGACCCGATCTGCGCGCTGCAAGCCGCGATGGAAGGCTATGAGGTCGTCACTGTCGAGGACGTGGCCGCCGAAGCCGACATCTTCGTCACCGCCACCGGCAATAAGGACGTCCTGACCGTCGACCACATGCGGGCGATGAAGAACAACGCGATCGTCTGCAACATCGGCCACTTCGATAGCGAGATTCAGGTCTCGGGCCTGAAAAACTTCAAATGGGACGAGATCAAGCCTCAGGTGCACCACATCGAATTCCCGGACGGCAAGAAGATCATCCTGCTGTCCGAAGGCCGTCTGGTGAACCTGGGCAATGCCACGGGCCACCCCTCGTTCGTGATGAGCGCCAGCTTCACCAATCAGGTGCTGGCGCAGATCGAACTCTGGACCAACGCCAAATCATACGAGAACCAGGTTTACACCCTGCCCAAACACCTCGACGAAAAGGTCGCCATGCTCCACCTGGCCAAGCTGGGTGCCAAGCTCACCGTTCTGAGCAAGGAACAGGCCGACTATATCTCGGTCCCGACCGATGGCCCGTTCAAGCCGGACCACTACCGCTACTAGACGCGCGGTTTTTGAGGAGAGGCCGGGGGTACGATCCCCGGCCTTTTCCGGTCAGGCCGCCAACATGGACTGGCCCAGTTCGGCGTCGCGATCGGCGAGACCGGTCTCGAAATCCATGAAGATATCGATCAGCTCGTCCACGCCGACCGCCGAGGCGCCGGAGCTGAAGCGGAAGCGCCAGAAGCTGACGATGTGCTGGACCGCACCCAACTGGTCGCCCAGTCGGGTGAACAGGCGCGGCGCATCCAGCAGGAAGTCGCGAAACCCGACCGGTCGCCCGTCGATTGTCAGGCCAGCGTAGGCGTCGTCATAGACCTTCAGCGTGCGGCCGACCTCTTCGCAGGTGGTGATGATGCGGTCCCGGAGCACGGCCCGACCGCGATCCAGATAATCCCGCGCGGCCCGGTCCGGCTTGCCGACCGGCCGAACGGTCCCGACCGCGTCGGCGACCTCGGCGATCTCGCCCATCAGGCTGGACAGCACCCATTTGTAGTAGAGAAAGCCCTTCCAGCAGAAAATGCCTTCGTGATAGTCGGCGGGCTCCAGCCGCAGGGTCTCGCGCAGCGCCTCCATCCGGTCGCGCGGGTCGTGCGACAGGATCTTGCTGGCCAGGCGGCGGGTCGAGCCGACCGCCTCGACGTCGGCCCCCAGGCTGAGGGTGACCAGCGGGCGAATCTCGTCCTCGACGAAGCTCACCATCTGTTCAAGGTCCGAGTCACTGATCGAGAGATAGAAGGCGGCGGGCTCGACCCCGCCGCGCTTAAGTTGCTCGCGCAGCAGGAAGGGGTCGAGCGACGGCAGTCGGTCCAGCAGTCTGAGGGTGGCGATGTCGGGGTGGCTGGGCCCGATGCCGAAGGCCTCCTGCATCACCCGGGTAAAATCAAGTTGATCGACGAACACATAGCGGCCGCCGGTTTTCAGGTCGCCGGCGTCGATCGGCACGACCACCTTGGTGGCCACCTGTCGGCGCAGATGGAAGGCATCCAGCTCGTCTCGTCGCAGCCGGTGCTTGATGATCAGCGCGCGATTCAGGCCAGGGGTCCGGAACAGCGGGCGCTCGGCCCATTCCGGCTTATGGCCATGGGTGTGAAAAACATTGAGGAGATTCAGAACACGCGCGGTCGATGCCGAACGGCTCAGGTGGGCCAGGTTGCGGATCGCGCGGTCGGTCATTCGGCCCCTCTCAAGACCGCTATCCGACCACGAAAGCGTGACTATCCGCTTCGTCGGAATGGTTAAGGCCGTGCGGCGTCGCGGCGCTGGCCTGTCCGCGCGCCAGCGCCTAGATTGGCGGCATGGGCAATATCATCAACATAGCGATCTTCGTGGCCATCGGGTCGGTGGCGATCACTCTCGGCTTCGGCCTGTTCTCACTCTATCGGGGCGGGGAAAGCGGGCGATCGAACTCCAACCGCCTGATGCGCTTGCGGGTGGCGCTACAGGCGGTGGCCATCGTGCTGCTGTGCGTCGGCATGTGGTGGAAGTCCACACAGGGGTCCTGACCGATGGTCGTGCTGAACCGCATCTATACGAAGACGGGCGATGGCGGGCGGACGCGTCTGGCCTCCGGTGCCACCGTGTCCAAGAGCGACCCCCGGGTCGAGGCCTATGGCGCGGTCGACGAGTTGAACAGCGTCATCGGTATCGCCCGGCTGCACTCCGGCCAGAACGATCGGATCGACGCCATGCTGGGCCGGATCCAGAACGAGCTTTTCGATCTCGGCGCCGACCTGGCCACGCCGCTGGATCCGCCTCCCAAATGGGAGGCCCTGCGTGTCGTCGACAGCCAGGTCGAGCGGCTCGAGACCGAGATCGACTGGATGAACGAGAGCCTGAAGGAACTGGACAGCTTCATCCTGCCGGGCGGTTCGCCCCTGTCGGCATATCTGCACCTGGCCCGCACCGTGGCACGCCGGGCCGAGCGTGAGGCCGTGCGTCTGATGGAAGCAGGCGAGGCGGTGACGCCGGCCTCGATCCGCTATCTGAACCGGCTGTCGGACCATCTGTTCGTCGCCGCCCGCCGGGCCAACGCCAACGGTGCCGACGACGTCAAATGGAAGCCCGGCGCGACGCGTTGACGCCCGGCGATCAGGGGCGGGCCTCCATCACCGCGCGCTGGCGGTCGGTCTCGGCGTCGCGGGCGGCTTTTTCGAGGGCCAGCCTGTCCTCGATAGCCACCAGTTCGCGGTTCTTTTCCGCCGAGGCTTCGGCCCGTGTCTGGCCGTTGGGACGGCCGGTGATCTCGGCGATGGCGATCGGCTGGGCGCAGGTCCGGCTGTTGGGGTCCCACCAGCGCCCGCCCGCCTCGCAGCGGTCACCGACGTCCGCCACCAGAACCTGGTAGACCAGCAACACGCCCATCGCCACGGCGAAAAGCGAGAGGAAAATCATGCTCAGCCGCGGCATGGTTAGCAGGCGTTTCATCGAAGGGTTCCGGGGCTGGAGCGGGCGGACCGGCGGGTCCATTGACGCGGCGTTACGTTGACAGGCCGGGTGAGGCGTACCATTCCCTCACCCAACATTCCGGCGCTTTCGTGGATAGCACAATGAAGGTTCTCGTCCCCGTCAAACGGGTGATCGACTATAACGTCAAGGCCCGCGTCAAGGCGGACCAGACCGGCGTCGATCTCGCCAACGTCAAGATGAGCATGAATCCGTTCGACGAAATCGCCGTCGAAGAGGCCGTGCGCATGAAGGAAGGCAAGGAGCATCACGCCGCCGGCACCGTCGACGAGATCGTGGTCGTCTCCATCGGCGTCACGCAAGCCCAGGAAACGATCCGTACGGCGCTGGCCATGGGCGCGGACCGGGGGCTGTTGATCCAGTCGGACGCCGATCTGGAGCCGCTGGCCGTCGCCAAACTGCTCAAGGCGGTGGTCGACGAAGAAAAACCGGATCTGGTGCTGCTGGGCAAACAGTCGATCGACGGCGACAACAATGCGGTGGGCCAGATGCTGGCCGCCCTGCTGGACTGGCCGCAGGCCACCTTCGCCGGCAAGATCGTGCTGGCGAACGGCAAGGCGACGGTGACTCGTGAAGTCGACGGCGGCCTACAGACCCTGTCGGCGGCCCTGCCTGCGGTGGTTTCGGTCGATCTGCGGCTGAACACGCCGCGCTATGCCTCCCTGCCCAACATCATGAAGGCCAAGAAGAAGGAGATCGCGGTCAAGGCGGTCGCCGACTATGGCGTCGATACGGTGCCCCGCCTCAAGGTGGTCAAGGTCACCGCCCCGGCGCAGCGCGCGGCGGGCATCAAGGTGGCCGACGCCGCCGAACTGGTTTCGAAGCTCAAGATCGTGGGGGTGTTGTAATGGCCGTTCTGGTTATCGCCGACCGCGACGGCGACACCGTCCGCGACACCACCCACAAGACCGTCACCGCTGCGCTGAAGCTGTCGGGCGATGTGGACATTCTCGTCATCGGCCAAGGCTCGAAGGCCGCAGCCGACGCCGCCGCGAAGATCGCCGGGGTGCGCAAGGTCCTGCTGGCCGAGAGCGCCGGTTTGGGCCACCAGCTGGCCGAGGCGGTCGAGGCGACCGTGATCGGCCTCGCCGACGGCTATGACGCCATCCTGTCGCCCGCCACCACCGACGGCAAGAATTTCATGCCCCGGATCGCCGCCAAGCTGGATGTG
>JBBQTX010000140.1:0-5630 GCA_038234475.1 Caulobacterales bacterium
TCGCGGCCCAGCCGGTCGAGGACGACCTGGTATTCATTCGGGGCGAGGCCGTATTCGGCGGCGAGTTCGGCGGTGGTCTTGGGAGGAGGAGCCATGGGCGGGCTTCTAGCGGGTCACGGGTTCCCTGTCAGCCGTCAGGGCCGAACATCCACCACACGCACCCCCTTCAGGGCCGAGCCGCCCGCTCGACGCCCGGCCTGGACTGAAAGGTCAGGACGACAGCACCGGCGAGCAGGGCCACGGCCGCGCCCAGGGCGAAATAGGCGAGGGGCGGGTTTCGATCCTGCTCGGCCGCGAAGGCCCCGAACAGGCCCCAAGCGACGGGGATCGGATAGGCTATCGTCCGGATGCGTTGCGTGACGGCCAGCGCGCCGAGCACCACCAGGCCGATCGCCGTCATGGCCCAGGCGCTCGGAGACAAGAGCGTCGGCAGGTCGCCGTTCCCGGTCGCGACGGTGATCAGATTGACCGGGGCGGCGATGGTCAGCCAGCCGGCGAGCAGGCTGAGCGGCCAGACCACGGTCCAGCGGTCCGGGTCGCCCATCGGCAGGGCACGGACGGCGGGCGCATGGCTTAGCAAGGCGATCAGCAGAACGCTCAGCGAGCCGACGATCAGGACGATGGTCATGACTTCCCAATCGAAGGCCGCCGCGACGATCCAGGCACCGATGCCCCCCAACGCGAGCGCCGAAGGCCAGCCGAGCCCCCCTATGATCCGGCTTTCCCCCGTCATTGGCAGGGCCTGCCGGACCGCATAGACGGCGAGCGCCAGATAGATCGGACCCCAGATGGCGAAGGCATAGCCGACGACCCGGAGCGTCGCATCGCTATCGGCCGAGAAGACCTCGGCGCTCTGACCCCAACCCATTACCCGCTGGCCATAGGCCACCGCCACGGAGAAGATCGCGGCGGCCAGCACGATCAGGCGGCGAGCCATCTGGGCGGATGTGGGGCGTGCTGCGGGCGACATGGCGGCTCCGGATGGCGGCGGTGTGCGGGCACCTCCCGGCGATGAAGGATCTTCGGCGGGAACCGGGGAAGCTTGGACGCGATTGGGTTCGGTAGCAAGGAGACTGTCCATGACCGACCCCGACGGATTGACCCCCGCCGAATCGCCGATCTTTGAAACCGACACGGTTCAGGCCGACCGCGCCCGCGACCAGGGTCTGGGTCTGGGTGAGCGCGAACTCAAGGCCCAACGCGACCCCGGCGGTGTCCGCATCGCCGATGAGACGGGCGAAGACGAGGGCGCGAGCGACGCTGACGACCCCGGGGCGCCGAACCCGTCAACCGGGATCTGACGCTTTCGCTTGACGGACGCCGCCCGCCGACCTCCGATCATGGCATGGCGAACACCGAACAAGCCCCTCGCGCCCGGCTGGATGCCGCCGATCGCGCCCTGTCGGTCGATCCGGGCGACCTTCGCGCCCTGATCGGCAAGGGGGACGCCCTTGCGGACCTCGGCGACAACCGCGCGGCGGCCAGTTTCTACAGTTCGGCCCTGCGCGCGGCGCGGGACGCAAAGGGGCTGGCGGTCGACCTGGTCGCCGAGCTTCGGCGGGCCCAGGACGCGGTTCAGGCCCAAGCGGCCCGGTTCGAGGCCCATCTGGCCGACAGCCTTGGTCGCGCCGGTTTCGACGCCGCGACCTCAAGTGACCGGTTCGCCCTGTCGCTGGACCTGATGGCGGGCCGCAAGCGGCTGTATCAGCAGGAGCCGCGCTTCTACCTGTTTCCGGGGCTGCCGCAGGTGCAGTTCCAGCCGCGCGAGACCCTGCCCTGGCTGGCGGTGGTCGAGGCGGCGATGCCGGATATCCGCGCCGAACTGGACGCCCTGCTGGCCGAGCCGGACCTGTTCCGCCCCTATGTCGAACCGCGCGCCGACCGTCCCAACCGGGACGCCGCCGGCATGATGTCCAACGCCGACTGGAGCGCCCTGTTTCTGTGGAAGGACGGCGAGGAACAGCCGGACATCGCCCACCGCTGCCCGCGCACGATGCAGGCGCTCGAGGCGGTTCCGATGTGCCGGGTCCCGGGACGGACGCCGTCGATCCTGTTCTCGAAGCTGAAGGCCGGTGCGCGTATCCCGCCGCATCATGGTCTGATCAATACCCGGCTGATCTGCCATCTGCCGCTGATCGCCCCGCCGGGTAGCCGGTTCCGCGTCGGCAACGACCTGCGCGAGTGGAGGGAGGGTCAGGCCTGGGCCTTCGACGACACCGTCGAGCACGAGGCCGCGAACGACAGCGGCAAGGACCGCACCATACTGATCTTCGACGCCTGGAAGCCCGAGATTACGGACGAGGAACGGGCGTTGGTCTCGGCCATGTTCCAGGCCATCGACGGCTATGGGGTCGGGGGAAAGGCATGGGGGGTTTAGGCGTTCAGCCGGGCCGGATTGCCCGCGGCGGTCGTCCCTTCGGGCACATCGCGGGTGACGACCGAACCGGCCCCGATCACGGCGTCGTCGCCGATGGTCACGCCCGGCAGGATGATGGCACCGCCGCCGATCCAGACATTCTTGCCGATGGTGATCGGCTTGCCGAACTCCACCCCGGCGGACCGCTCGGCGGGGTCGCTCGGATGATCGGCGGTCAGGATCTGCACCCCCGGCCCGATCTGCGTCTGATCGCCGATGTCGACCTCGCAGACGTCCAGGATCACGCAGTTGAAGTTCAGGAAGACCGACCGGCCGAGGCGGATATTGTAGCCGTAGTCGCAGTGGAACGGCGGCCGGATGATCGCCCCTTCGCCGACCTCGCCCAGCCTCTGGCGCAACAGGTCACGGCGGTCGGCGGGGCTCGAGGCCATGGCCGCGTTGTAGCGCGCCATCCACTGTTTGGCGGCGGTCTGGTCGGCCTGAAGCTCCGGGTCGCCGGGATCGTACGGCAGGCCCGAGATCATCTTCTGGCGTTCGCTCATGAACATCGGACGGCTCCCGCATTCCCTGATCGAGATCGGCCTGTCAGGCGGCCCGGGTCAAGCCCGTTGATCCGTCAGGCGGCGGCGAAGACGCTTCGGAACAAGGTGGCACCGTCGGCAGAGCCCAGCTCTTCCTCGAATGACCGGTCGGGGTGAGGCATCAGGCCCAGCACATTGCCGCGGGCATTCTGCAGGCCGGCGATGTCGGCGACCGAGCCGTTGGGATTGTCGACATAGCGGAACACCACCTGGCCCTCGCCTTCGATCCGGGCCAGGGTCTCGGCGTCGGCGAAATAGTTTCCGTCGCCATTGCCCTGGGTCATCACCACTTCGGCCTGGCCCTCATAGCCGGCGGTGAAACGGGTCTCGCCGTTGGCGACGGTCAGGGTGATCGGCTTGCAGACATATTTCAGTCCCGCATTCCGCAACAGGGCTCCCGGCAGCATCCCGGCCTCGCACAGAATCTGGAAGCCGTTGCAGATGCCGACCACGGCCACGCCGTCGTCGGCGGCCTTCCGGACCGCCTGCATGACCGGCGACTGCACCGCCATGGCCCCGCAGCGCAGATAGTCGCCGTAGGAAAAGCCGCCGGGCAGCACGACCAGATCGAGGCCCGATGGCAATTCTGTCTCCTGGTGCCAGACCATTTCGACCCGCTCGCCGGTCGAGCGTTCGACGGCGACCCTGCAGTCGCGGTCGCAGTTGGAACCCGGGAAGACGATGACGGCTGCGCTCATGGCGCGGGCGTTTAGCAGGGATCGGGTCGGTTGTCAGGGTGCCGAGGTCACGGTCATGTCGGCGGCGGCGGAGGTGGAAGCATCCCCAGCTGACCAAGCATGCCGAGGGCATCATTCTCATTCCAACCCTCGACAATGCGACCGTCGGCGATGCGCTCGATGCTCATGCCACTGACGACCACCGAACGCCCCGTTGCCGGGCTTCCGTTCAGCGGCCCCAGATGCGTACCGCGCATGGTCAGCCTCGCGGCGACCCGGTCACCCTCTCCGATCATGTCCTCGACCGTAAACCGCGCGTCGGGAAAGGCCGCGCGAAAGCCCTGGAACCAGGCCGTCCAGCCGTCGCGATCAATGGGTTCCGGTGAGCCCGCCAGATGGCCCCTGTATCCCGGGGCCAGAAAGGCATCTCGCTGGGTGATATCGCCGGTACCCCAGACTTCGGCGAAGAAGCGACGCACCAATGCCTTGTTGGCGTCGGGTCCGGCACTCGCGCTCGCGCTCACAGCGCCCGGCAGCGCAGCAAGGGCGGCGCCCGGGGACGCGAGAAACAGGGTTCTGCGGTCGAGCATCTCGTCGCTCCTGTGAAGGCCGGATGTAACGCCGATTTCCGGCCGCGGGCAAGTCGCCTTGCGGGGCGTCAGGCCCTGTCCTCGTACACGCCCGTGATGGAGGCCTTGGCCAGCGTGTTGAAATGCAGGTTGAAGCCGAAGATGGCCCCCGAGTTCTCGGACGTGACGTTCAGCCGTTCCGTGCCCACCGCGAAAACCGTGAAGATGTAGCGGTGCGGCCCGTGCCCCTTGGGCGGCGCGGCCCCGCCGAAGCCCGGCGTTCCGAAATCGGTGCGGCCCTCGACCGCGCCCTTGGGCAGGCCGGAGGGCGAGACCCCTTCGGCCAGTTCGGCTACGTCGGCAGGAAGGTTGGCGACGGTCCAGTGCCAGAAGCCCGAACCGGTCGGCGCGTCCGGATCGAAACAGGTGACGGCGAAACTCCTGGTCCCCTCCGGCGCGCCGGACCAGCCCAGCTGCGGTGATCGGTTGCCGCCGGCCTGGACCTGGGCGTCGGGCAGGGTGCCGCCGTCGGTGAACCCGGTCGAGGTCAGGGTGAAGGCCATGCTAGTGCTCCGTTCTTGCGGGACGACACTAACCCAAGAAGCGCGGGTTCGTCGCTAGCCGGGCAGGGACCGCCAGAACCACGCAACGACAAGGACGGCCACCAGCAACCACAGGCCGATGACGACCGCCGCCGCCAGTCGTGACACAGGCCTGGACCGGGTCGCCGCCGCCGCGCGGAACTCGACCAGCAGGGGCGGCGGGATCAGCTTGACGGCGACCCACAGGCCCAGAGGCACGATCAGCAAATCGTCCAGATAGCCGAGCACCGGTATGAAGTCGGGGATCAGGTCGATCGGCGACAACGCATAGGCCGCGACCGCACCGGCGATGATCTTGGCCGCGATCGGAGTCCGCGCGTCTCGCGCCGCGATCCAGAGAGCGACGACGTCGCGCTTCAACGCCCGCGCCCAGGTTTTCAGGGCGCCGATCACCGGGACGTTCAGTGCGCCGCGTCCTTGGCGGCTTGGGTGAAGGCGCTGTCATCCGCCAAACCGCCGGCCAGGGCCGCCGCGAAGATCAGCACGCACACCAACACGAAGACCGCCACCGAGAACTGGATCAGCCGTTTCACGCGACCTCGATGCGGTAACTTTCGATCACGGTATTGGCGAGCAACTGTTCGCACATCTTTCCGGCCTCGGCGGCCGGGTCGGCGGTGCCGTCCAGGTCGAACTCGATCAGCTTGCCGACGCGGGCGTTGGCGACGCCTGACCAGCCCAGTCCGTGCAGGGCCCCTTCAACGGCCTTTCCCTGTACGTCCAGCACGCCGGACTTGAGGAAGACGTGAACCTTGACCCTGGTTGAAGTTGTGGGGGCCATTTTAGTGCAGTCCCCCCTGAATCACGGTCGGCATGTCCTTCAT
>JBBQTX010000141.1:0-5606 GCA_038234475.1 Caulobacterales bacterium
GACCGGCCATGGCTGCGGCCGCAGCCTTCATCCACGCCCGCGAACCGGATGGCAACGCGGCCGTCATTGCCTCGGACCACCACATTCCCGATGCCGAGGCCTTTCGCGCAGCCGTCATGATCGCCGCCGGGGAGGCCAAGCAGGGCCGTATCGTCACCCTCGGCGTCGAACCGACCGAGCCGTCCTCGGCCTATGGCTACATCTGCCCCGTCGGCCCCGGCCTGGCCCCGGTCAAACGTTTCGTCGAAAAGCCCGACGTGCCGACCGCCGCCCGCTATGTTGCCGAAGGCTTCCTGTGGAACAGCGGCAATTTCATCGTCGCGGCCCGGGTCCTGCTGGAACAGCTCGCCGTCCACGCGCCTGCTATCGGCGAGGCCGCCATGGCCGCCCTGCCGGCCGACCTGACCGGATCGGTCATCCGCCTGACCGACGCCTTCCGCGCCGCGCCCAAGGTCTCCATCGACTATGCGGTGATGGAGAAAAGCGACCACACCTCGGTGCTGCCGGTCGATTTCGCCTGGTCCGATCTGGGCGCATGGGACGCCGTCATGGCCGCCGGCGCCGGCCAGTCCGGCCTGCACGTCGGCATCGACAGCGATCACTGCCTCGTCCGCGCCGCCGATGGCATGGTGGTCGCGACGCTGGGCGTCTCCAATCTGGCCATCATTGCCGAACGCGACGCCCTGCTTGTCTGCGACCTGTCACGGTCGCAGGAGGTCAAGGCCCTTGTCGACCGCATCCGCCTCGAGACCCCCATCCATGCGGATTTTCCCCCGACTACCGATCCGGTGCCCTGGGCCCGCTTCGGCGACTGGATGCGCACCGCCGCCCTGCCGCTGTGGGCCACCCTTGGCACGCGGGCGGACGGCGGATTCGTCGAAACCCTGACCGAGGCCGGGCGTCCGGAGGAAAGCCGCCGGCGGGCCCGCGTCCAGTCGCGCCAGATCTTCGTCTTTTGCCGCGCCGGGGCCTTGGGCTGGCAAGGCCCCTGGAGACAGCGTGTCGAGGCCGGTCTTGAGCGCTTCCTCCAGGACTACGTCCGGCCCGACGGCGCGGTGCGCAACGCCCTGGCGCCCGACGGCACGGTTCTGGACGATTCCGCCCTGCTGTACGAACAGGCCTTCGCCCTGCTGGCCCTGTCAGCCGCTCACGCGGCCGGGGTCCAGCCTGATCGCTGCGAGATCCAGGCCCGCGCCATGCTGGACCGGCTGATGGCCGACCGGCTGCCGACGGGCGGCTGGCGGGAGGCGGGATCCCATCCCTTCCAGGCCAATGCCAACATGCACCTGTTCGAGGCGGCCCAGGCCTGGCAAGCGCGCAACGTCGATGCACGCTGGGACGGCGTCGTCGACGCCATCGCCGATCTGGCCCTGACCCGGTTCATCGACCGCGAACACGGCTTCCTGCGCGAATTCTTCGACGCCGACTGGGCCCCGGCGCTGGGCGACGACGGCCGGCTGGTCGAGCCGGGTCATCAGTTCGAATGGAGCTGGCTGCTGTCCCGCCACGGGCTCCAGCGGGGCGACGACCGCGCCATGGCCGCGTCAGCGCGCCTCTACGCCTCTGGTCTGGCGGGCATCGACCCCGATCGCGGTGTGGCGGTGGACGAGATGGACGATACGCTGCGGGTCCGCAGTCCCCGCGCCCGTCTCTGGCCCCAGACCGAATGGCTCAGGGCCGCCCTGGCTATGGCCTCACGCGCCCCGGGCGGCGACCGGGATCGGCATCTGGCAGAGGCTGACCGGGCGATGCGCGGCCTTGACGGTTATCTGCGACCGAACGGGACGTGGCGTGACAAGCTCGAGCCATCGGGTGGCTTCGTCGACGAGCCTGCACCCGCCAGTTCGCTCTATCATATCATGGGGGCTTTCGATCAGGTCTGCGCCGCCACCGCGGCGAGCCTTATTACCGACGCGCCGACAGGATTGAACTAACGGCCACGCTTCGCGTTACGCACCCGTTGCGGGGGCGCAGCTTGATCCCTTTCCACAACCGTCGCCCTCCTTTAGAGAGGCGCCGCTGCCGAGCGAGACCCAGTTGATCGACCTTCACTGCCACATCCTGCCGGGAATCGACGACGGGGCGCCGGACCTGGCGACCTCGCTGCAGATGGCGCGTGTGGCCGTGGCCGACGGCATCACCGTCACCGCCTGCACCCCGCACATGATGCCGGGCTATTACGACAACACCTCCGAGGGTGTCCGCGCGGCCGTGGCGGCGCTGCAGGCCGAACTGGACCAGGCCGGCATCCCGCTGAAGCTGGTTACCGGGGCCGATGTCCATCTGGTCACCGATATCGTCCCGGGTTTGCGCAACGGCTCCAAGCTGACCCTGGCCGACACCCGCTATTTCCTGTTCGAGCCGCCGCACAACACCGCGCCCCCGCGCATGGCCGAGGCGGTGTTCGACTGTATGGCGGCCGGCTTCCATCCACTGATCACCCATCCCGAGCGGCTGCGCTGGATCGAGGATCATTACGCGCTGATGGTCCAGCTGGCCCAGGCCGGTGCCTGGATGCAGATCACGTCCGGCTCCGTGACCGGCCGTTTCGGCAAACGTACCCAGTACTGGGCCGAGCGGATGCTGGACGACGGTATCGTCCATATTCTGGCCACCGATGCGCATAATCTTCGCAACCGCGCGCCCATCCTGTCGGAAGCGGTCCATGCCGTCACCGCCCGGCTCGGTCATCAGGCCGCTCAGGATATGGTCTTGACCCGTCCGCTCGCGGTGCTGGAAAATGCCTTGCCCGCCTCGGTTCCGGCCGCGGTCGGCGCTTCTCGACGGACCCCCGGGTCCGGCTTCTTCAAACGGCTGTTTCAGGCCGCCTGAGTTTCAAGGTACTGTCGCCCATGATGCGCGCTCTCCCGCTGGTACTGCTTTTGACAGCCTCCCTGCTCGCCGCCTGCGGCGGGTCAAAGATGGACGTGAGTGCCATGACGGCGGCCCAGCCCGTCGACATGCGGACCGCCCAGATCAGCACCGCGCCCCAGACCGAATACAATATCGGCGTGGGCGATAAATTGAGCGTTCGGGTATTTCAGGTGCCGGACCTGTCGTTCGACGCCCTGACGGTCGATACCTCCGGCAACATCCAGATGCCGCTGATCGGTGCCGTGCGGGCGGCGGGGCTGAACTCGGGCCAGCTGTCGGCCGACATCGCCACCCGCCTCAGCGCCCAGTATTTGCGCAATCCGCAGGTGACCGTCACCGTCACCGAGGCCGCCAGCCAGAAGATCACCGTCGACGGCGCGGTCACCAAGCCGGGGGTCTATGAGATGCGCGGCGCCACCTCGCTGCTGCAGGCCGTGGCCATGGCCGAGGGGCCGACGCGGGTCGCCGACCTGACCAAGGTGGCCGTCTTCCGCACCATCGACGGACAGCGTTCGGTCGCCCTGTTCGACCTCGCCGCCATCCGCCAGGGCCGGGCCGACGATCCGAGCGTGCTGGGCGACGACGTCATCGTGGTCGACACCTCGCGCCTGAACTCGGCGATGCGTGAAATCGTCGGCGCCATTCCCGCCCTGTCGATCTTCCGGCCATTCTGACGCCATGCGGTTCCGCCGTCGCCTGGGCGTCGTCGCCCTGATCCTGCTGCTGGGGTCGAGCGTGGCCGCGTGTGGCCTTGACGCCCCCGACGCCGGCGTCGTCGAGGCGGGTCCCGAGGCCCGCCTGCGCGATCTGAACGCCCTCGACATGCGGGTCGCCGGGGTCGCCTGGCAGCTGGCGCGCGCCAATGCCGACCTTTGCCCCGTCACCCGGCCCAGCCTCGGCTGGACCCTGCATTCGGCCAGCCAGTACGGCGCGGAACTCAGGCCCCTGGCCAGACAGCGCCACGGCCTGGACGGTGATTTGCCCGGTATCCTCGCGGCCCCGGCGGACAGTCCGGCGGCGCTGGCCGGGCTGCAGCCGGGAGATCTGATCGTGTCCGTCAACGGACTGGCGCTGGAACGTGGCGAAGAGTCCGCCGCCGCCTATGAGGGGCTTCAGGCCAACAGCGCCGTCCTGGACCGCGCCGCCACCTTGGGGCCGCTTCAGCTTCAGGTCCGTCGCGAGGGCGTCGAGCGGTCCGTCAGGCTTCGACCCATCCAGGCCTGCGCCTATGCGACCCAGGTCGAGGTCACCGGCAAGCTGCGGGCCCACGCCGACGGGCGCACCATTTTCATTTCCGACGGCATGGCCAATCTGGCCGGAACCGACGCCGAGCTGGCCTTTGTTCTGGCCCACGAACTCGGCCATGCGGTGCTCGAACACCGCACCGACGACAGCGTCACGGGCGTCCGCGGCGCGTCGAACTGGGCCATTTCCATGCGGCGGGGCCTTTCGCTCGGTTCCGAGGCCGACGCCGACCGCATTGGACTGTTCCTGATGGCCCGCGCCGGATTCGATCCCGACGCCGCCCTGACCTTCCTGACAGCCTATGAGCAGGTCGACGCCGGTGCCGACTATGCCCAGATCAACATGGGCGGCGTCTACCGGTCCAGCCCCGATCGGCGCCGGGCGCTTCAGCCCGTGTTGGCCGACATTGCCTCGCGTCGCGCCGCTGGCCGCGTCCTGATCCCCTAGACCATTTCGGATTCAGATCGACCTGAATGCAGAAAATGGTCCGGCATCAGGTTCCTGGCCCCCCCAGACGGCGTCTCAGCCCGCCGATGGTCAGGGCGGCCCAGCCCGTGACCGCGCCCGCCATGTCGGCGACCACGTCCCAGACGTCGGCGTCACGGCCGACAGCCGGCAGCCCCTGGACCAGCTCGATCCCTGTTCCCGCCGCCAGCATGATCAGGGCCATGCGGCCCGCGCCGACGCCGGGCCAGCCGCAGCCGGTCAGCACCGTCAGCACCACGAAACTGGCGGCATGGTTGGCCTTGTCCCACGGCAGGCCTGCGTCCATCCCGGTCGATGGTCGGAACGCCAGCCAGGCCAGCACCACCGCGACCAGCAGGGTGGCGACACGAAACAGCTTTCTACGCCCGTCACCGGAGAACACCGGCATCCGACGGTTTTCGTGATTCGTACCTGTCATGGAGTTGCGTTAAGCTTTGGTTGAGAGGGCTGGGAACGATGACCATACGCGTCCGGGACATACGAAATACCAAGGCGGCATCCGGGAGCGGGCGGATCGAACCCGTCCCCTACTCCAGTCGCGGTGCCGGTCTCTACAGCGAAGTCTACTGGAATCCGTCTGGCTCCCTGCGGCCGGCGGGCGAACGCGTGCGCAGTGAAGCCGATCGACCGCGCACCCTGACCTGAAAACCGCTCGGCCGTGCTTGGCGACGACCCGGCAAGCGCGAATTCGTGTGCGCAGCGACCGGCTTTGCGATATCAGCCCGATAGTTTTCGATTAGGCGGCTTCCGGTCGCCAGAGTTTGAGCGGATGGCATGATGCTGGGCGACAATCAATTCGCTGACGAACGCAATCCCCGCCCGGGCCACAGCCCGGGTAGAACGCCTGATGCCGACTATGACGATCCCAACGGCGGCTGGTCGCAGGACGTCGAGGAACAGTCGGCATTCGACCTGGCGTTCTACTGGCGCCTGGCCATCAAGCACCGCATTCTGATCGTCGGTTGTTTTCTGGCCGTCATCGCGATCGGCGCGGCCCTGAC
>JBBQTX010000142.1:0-5592 GCA_038234475.1 Caulobacterales bacterium
GGTTTGTCGTCGTCGATCAGGCGGCGGCGGCCTGTTCGGCGATCCGGGCCTTGACCTGGCGCTTGATGCGCTGGGCGGCGATCGACAGCTGCTCGTCCTTGGCCTTGACGATGAAGGGGTCCAGGCCACCCTTGTAGTCGAGGGTGCGCAGCGCGGCGTTGGAGATGCGCAGGCTGAACGTCTGGCCCAGGGCCTCCGACGTGACCTTGACGGCCTTCAGCGACGGCAGGAAGCGGCGCTTGGTCTTGACGTTCGAGTGGCTCACCTTGTGGCCGACCATGGGGCCGATACCGGTGAGTTCGCAGCGACGCGACATCTGACTATCCTTCGGGTGCGGTCCGGGAACGGCGAACGCATGAAACAGGTGCGCGCAGGGGCGGGGCCCGGCGCGAGAGGGGGGCGTATAGAGGAGGAAGCCTCGCCGCGTCAAGACCGTGGAGGCAAGGCGCGCCGTTCAGCCACCGTTCAATTCCCGCCATATATCGACGCTAAGCTGAACAACTGGACCTGTTGGGGATGTCATGACCACCACCCGCCTGATCGCCGCCGCCGTGCTCGCCGGAGCCGCCCTGATGGCACCCGCCGCCGCGACCATGGCCGCCATGGCCCACCAGGCCACGGCCGACACCGTCCTGCCCGGCTATTGGGAATACACCACCAGCGCGCTCGGCGTGCGCGACACCGAGACCAAATGCGTGCGGCCCAGCGAGATCAACCGCTTCTTCGGCGGCCTGTCGACCCGGCGCTGGCAGTGCACCTATCCGGTGCGCCAGGTGGGTGACGGCAACGCCCGGTTCGAGGGCACCTGTCAGGACCGAAAGGGCCGCCGGGTCAATGTCCGCCTGCGCGGGCCTTATCAGCCCGAGAGTTTCCGCTTCACCGGCGGCGCCCAGCTGGCGCGCGGCACGCCCTACATCCCGGCCAGCATCACCGCCCGTCGGGTCGCCGCGCAGTGTCCCGCGAACGCGGAGTATTTCTAGAGCCTGATCGGTTGAGGAGGAACCGCTTCGCGATTCCGCCGATGCCGCGAATCAGGCTCCGGCATGATGCTGGGGCGAAATCCGGGTTTGGAGGCGATCGCGTCCAGGCCGATTTCTCTTTAAGGTCAGACCTCGGCGACGCGTGCCACGACATAGGTGTGTTGGCCGCCCGAAGGTAGCGACAGGCTGACATATTCGCCGACGACGAACCGTTCGTCGCCGAAGCGGAAACCCACCGCGTCCTCGGCCTCACCCTCGTCCATATCCAGTAGCCAGCGTCCGCCCGGGCCGTGACGCAGCTGACCCGCGCCGACCGTCTCGTTGCCGGAAAAACGTCGGACCCGACCGCGACCGGGCTCGGCGCGCAGAGCGTTCGCGTCCAGCCGACCGTCGGCGTCGAGCGGGGCGACGATGTCATAACCTTCCTGTGGCGAACCCTCGGGATGACCCGTCTCGCGCGCGAGTTCCAGGCGGATGTGGTGGAACGGGGTCATCGCGTCGCTCTCGTTGATCGGGGTTCGTGACAACAAGACTTGCCGGAACGCGCGCCCGTCCGCTTTGTTCTGGATCAAGGGGCGGAGCGCATTTGCGATATAGGCAGGCGCAGGCCGCCCCGGCGGCGACGTTCGTCCAGAGGAGCCAAAGAATGACGGGTCGATTGATGGCCGCTCTGGCGGCCCTGACGCTGGGCGGCTGCGCCGGCGAGGCTGTCCGCCAGAACGGGACCGAGCCTGTCGTCATGGGATCGGCGGATCGCGGGGGCATACTGGTGCGCCAGAAATGCGCGGGCTGTCATTCGGTCGAGCGGGCGGGGGACAGCCCCATGCCTGCGGCCCCGCCTTTCCGGAGCATGGGGGTGCTGTATCCCGTGCGCGATCTGCAGGAGGCGTTTGCCGAAGGCGTCGTCACCGCCCACCCTTCCATGCTGGCCTTCGAACTCCAGTCGACGGAGATCGCCGATCTGATCGCCTATCTCGAAAGCGTCTCCCGGACCGGTCCGGGGGTCTGAACTGCAAAAGGCCCGGGATCGCTCCCGGGCCTTTCGTCATTCGGCGGGGTCGCCCTTTCAGGCGGCTTCGGCCTCCACCTCCGCTTCGACGGCGACGGGAATCAACGACTTCTTGGCGCTCAGCGACTTGGCCAGCAGCTGGACGGCGGCGTCCTTGTCGATGCGGTTGGCGGCGGCGACTTCGCGGGCCATCCGGTCCAGCGCCGATTCGTAAAGCTGGCGCTCCGAATAGGACTGCTCCGGCTGGCTGTCGGCGCGGTGCAGGTCGCGGACCACCTCGGCGATCGAGATCAGGTCGCCCGAGTTGATCTTGGCTTCGTATTCCTGGGCGCGCCGCGACCACATGGTGCGCTTGATGCGGGCGCGGCCCTTCAGCGTGGTCAGCGCCTTGTTCACCACGTCCTCGGCGGCCAGCGAGCGCAGACCGGCGGTCTTCGCCTTCTTGGTCGGGACGCGCAGGGTCATCTTCTCGTGGTCGAAGGTGACCACATAGACCTCCAGCGACATGCCCGCGACTTCCTGGGTCTCGACCGCCGCCACCTTGCCGACGCCGTGCGCCGGATAGACGACCGCGTCGCCAACCTTGAATTCCAGACCAGTCTTGTTCGTCATGTCATTCCTTTCCCGGTCCAGACGGAAGAGGCGATGCGAAGGCGCGGCGACAATTGAAGATATCCCCGGCGAAACGGTCCCCGGTGAAATCAGTCAGTCGTCAAAAGCGGAAACGGATCACCAAACCTCTGGCCGACTCCGCCTTCGTGGGCGGAGTTCTGTCGCAAACGCGGGCGGCGCGAAGAAATCGCTTACCGCCCGACCCAATGGAAGCAACCTATCACAAAATTGCAGAAATTCAAAACGTCCGGGTCACAACCCTCGGGCTTCGGCACAAGGTGACCGCAAGGTCCCTCGGTCACGAACCCTTGCCGGGCTTTTCGGAGAAATATTTCTCGAACTTGCCGGTTTCGCGCTCGAACTGTTCGCCATCCTCGGGCGGTGTGCCCTTGCGGGTGATGTTCGGCCAGACCTTGGCGTATTGCGAGTTGACGATCAGCCATTTGCCGTCGGGCTCGTCCTCGGTGTCGGGCTTGATCGCGTCCACGGGGCATTCCGGCTCGCAGACGCCGCAGTCGATGCATTCGTCAGGAGCAATTGCGAGGAAATTTTCCCCCTCGTAGAAGCAGTCGACCGGGCACACCTCGATGCAGTCCATGAACTTACATTTCACGCAGGCGTCGGTGACGATGTAGGTCATGGGCTGTGGGGATGCGTTTCAGGGGGCTGGAGTGCGGGCAGGGCAAATGACCCCGGCAGGGGCAGGTGTCAACCGGCGGGTGGTCGCGGGGGCGGCTCAGACGGCGGACTTTCCAGGCGATACAGGCCTCGCGCCTCCTCCGCCGGTCCGCGTCGTTCGCCCAAGGCCTCGACCCTCAGAACGAACAGGCGACCGCCGAGCACAAATACCAGACCGTCGCCGACGTGAACGCTCCGGCTGGCCTTGTCGAGCCGGGTCTGGACGCCTTGGTGGCTCAGCCGGACCGCGCCGCCCTCGACCAGGGCCGCGGCCAGCGACCGGGTCCTGGCGAACCGCGCCCGCCACAGCCAGACATCGATGCGGCAACCCGCCTCACTCATGCGCGCGGCGCGCGGCGGGTCCGCCGGCGTTTCGCCCGGGTCGGAACCGCCGCAGGGGTCAAGGCCGACAGGACAGCGAACGGCGAATCCTTGGGCGGCCTCCAAGCCGTGGCGGCCCGGTCCGGCTGTTGCGCCCGGGTCGTCTTCAGGGCGAGCGCAAGGGTCTTGGCCTCCGCGGCCAACAGGCCCAGTTCGGCCAGATCCGTTTCGGTCAGCCGGCCGTCCCTCCGCGACCGGCGCTCAGCCATCGATTCCAGCCCCTCGACCGTCGCCGCGAACGGGCCCACGGCGCGCAGGCCGAACGCCGCCAACAGGCGCGCGGAAGGGGTCCGTTCAGGCAGGGGGGTCAGGCCCAGTGGATGGGGCCGGAACGCCTCGCCCGCCACGAACGCCTGGGCCAGCGCCCGCGCCCGCGTCTTGAGCACCCCAGGCAGCCAGACCGAATGAATCCCCAGCCGCACGCCGAAGGTCTTCAGCGTCCGCCGCTCGACCTGGCTCAGAGCGGCCAGGTCACGTTCCACGTCGCGCCGGTCGATCACGCCGCCGGCCTCGACCAGGCGGAAGGCGATCCCGCGCGGCAGGCCCTTCAGGGTTCCCGCCTCGATCGCCTGTTTCAGCCGCCGCAACGGCCGCAGGCTCCGGCCAGCCTCGCCCGCCAGCCATGCCTCCAGCCGCCGTTGCGCCCGCTCGCGCGCCGCCGCCGGACCCAGTTCGCCCAGCAGCCGAACGCGCGGCGCGAACCAGTCGCCGCCCGTGACCTGTCCGGCCGCCACGCCGCGCCACAGCACCGCGCCGTCCGGCGTCACGCCGAAGGTCGCGTCCTGATCGGCCGCCAGCCGGCCCAGCCGCCGGGCGATCTCCGGCGTCACCGCCCGTCGCGCCGCGTGGCGCAGGGCCCTGTCCTCCAGCGCCGATGCCCCCTTGTCGGGCCGAAAATCCACGCCGACCAGCCGCCCGACCGCGTGACCCTCGACCAACACAGCGCCGTCGTCGGCAATCTCGGTCCCCAAGCCTCCGGAGACGTCGTCCTGGCCCACGTTCAGGGCCCGCATCAAGGCGGTGGTGCGCCGGTCGACGAACCGCGCTGTCAGCCGTTCGTGCAGTACGTCAGATAGCCGCTCCTCCAGCGCCTTGGTCCGGTGCCGCCACCCTTGCGCCTGATCCAGCCAGTCGGGGCGATTGGCGATATAGCTGAGGGTCCGCACCCCGCTGAGCCGCGCCGAAAGCTGGTCGATCTGGCCGTCGTCGCGGTCCAGTTCGGCGAAGCGCGGCGCGATCCAATCGTCGGTCAGCCGCCCGCGCTTGCCGGTCAGGGCCTGGAAGATTTCCCGGGCCAGTCGCCCGTGCTCGTCCAGCGTCGTCTTCTGGAAGTCGGGCAGCTGGCAGGCTTCCCACAGCCGCATGATGGCTCCGCGCGAACGACCGACGCGCGCCACATCCTCGTCCTTGATCAGGCGGCGCAGCAGGGTCTCGTCCAGCGCAGGCTGGGTCAGGCTCAGGCCGGCGCGCCCCGGCGTCACCACCAGCGAGCGCAGCAGGTCGGGCAGGGTGTCGAAATCCAGCCGGGCATTGCGCCACTCGGCCCCCTCGACCGGATCGAAGCGGTGCTCGACCACCTGCTCGACCAGATCCTCGTCCAGCTCCGTCGCCTCGCCCGTCACCCCGAAGGTGCCGTCGCGCAGATGCCGCCCGGCCCGCCCGGCGATCTGGCCGATCTCATGCGCATGCAGCCAGCGCGTTCGCCGCCCGTCGAACTTTCTCAGGCCAGCGAAGGCGACATGGTCGACCTCCATGTTCAGCCCCATGCCGATGGCGTCGGTGGCGACCAGAAAGTCGACCTCGCCCGACTGGAACAGCTCGACCTGGGCGTTGCGGGTGCGGGGGCTGAGCGAGCCCATGACCACGGCCGCGCCTCCCCGTTGCCTGCGGATCAGCTCCGCGATGGCGTAGACCTGCTCCGTGCTGAAGGCG
>JBBQTX010000143.1:0-5580 GCA_038234475.1 Caulobacterales bacterium
ATGACAAGCTGCACGTCTTCGACGTCGACCTGCCGACCGGCGAACGGTGGCGCGAAAGCGCCTCTATTCGTCCCGGCGACGGGGCCGTGGTCGCGCGGACGCCTTGGGGCGGGCTGGGCCTGACCATCTGCTACGATATCCGCTTCCCCCAGCTGCACAGGGCTTTGGCGAATGGGGGCGCGATGATGATCTCGGTGCCCGCCGCCTTCACCGTCCCGACCGGCGAGGCCCACTGGGAGACCCTGCTGCGCGCCCGGGCCATCGAGACCGGCTGCTACATCCTCGCCCCCGCCCAGGCCGGCGCGCATGAAGACGGTCGCCGGACCTGGGGCCGCTCGACCGTGGTGGCACCATGGGGCGAGGTGGTCGCCAAACTCGACCACGACGAACCCGGCGTCCTGTTCGCGACGCTGGACTTCGACGCCGTGACGAAGGCGCGCAACGCCGTACCACAACTGACCCACGACCGCCCGTTCGGCCCGCCGGTATGATCCGCTACGCCCTCCAGTGCGGCGGCGGTCACGGCTTCGAGGCCTGGTTCGGAACCTCGGCCGACTACGACGACCAGGCGGCGCGAGGACTGGTGGAATGCCCCGTCTGCGGCTCAAGCGGGGTAACAAAGCAGATCATGGCCCCGGCGGTGGCCGGAACCCGCAAGACCGCCCCTGCGGACGCGGCGAAAATGCAAACCCTGATGATGCGCGCCGCCCGCGAAGTCCGGTCCCATGTCGAGCAGAATTTCGACTACGTCGGCGACGCCTTCGCCCGCGAGGCCCGCGACATCCATGAGGGCCGCGCCGAGAAGCGTGAAATCTACGGCGAGGCCAGCCCCGCCGAGGTCAAGAAGCTCAAGGACGACGGCGTCCCCTGCGCCCCCCTGCCGCCACTGCCGCCCGATCCCGCCAAGGCGCACTGACGCGTGGGAGCGGGGGATCGCTATCAGGAGTTCGAGCCGCCCGCCGCGCTTCGCCCCTTCGTTCGCACGATCTGGACCTACGCCGCCCCGGCACCGGCCACGACCGTGCAGCGGATCGCCCCCGACGGCTGCCCCGAACTGATTCTCGATATCGGCGCGCCGTATGAGGAACAGGGCGACGACGGCGTTTTCCGCCTTCAGCCCCAGGCCCTGTTCGCCGGTCAGATGACCCGGCCGCTGGCCCTGAGGCCTGCCGGTCCGGTGGAACTGATCGCCGTCCGGTTCGAGCCCGACGGTGCCCGCGACTGGCTGGGCCGCCCGCTGGTCGAGGCCACCGACCGCCGCCTCGACATGACCGCCCGCCTCGCCGGCGTCGCGGTGCCTGCGGGTGATCCGGAGGCCCAGGTTCAGGTCATGGTCTGCTTTCTCGAGGATCAGCGCCGTCGCCACAGCTGGTCGCTCGACCCCGTCGTCCGCGCCGAGGTCGAGGCCGCCGCCGCGGAGCAACCCGCCTTGGCCCGTCCGGCCGGCCAGCAGCGCGCCCTGCAACGCCGCTTCCGCGATCGCGTCGGCGTGCCGCCGCGCAACCTGCGCTCCATCTTCCGCTTCCGCCGCGTCTTCGACCACGCCGCCGAGCCGGGTCCGGAGGCGCTGGGCTGGCTCGAGGCCGGACTTGAGGCCGGCTATTTCGACCAGCCGCAACTGGCCCGGGACTTCCGACGCTTCCTCGGCTGCACCGCCACCGAATGGGCCCGCGACCAAGCCGGTCTGGGGCGGCGGCTGGCGTCGCAATCCTACAAGCCCGAGCCTCTGTCCCCGCACTAGGGTGACGCAGACGTCGAACCCAATGGGACTCCGCCATGCTGACCGCCGCCCTCGCCGCCGCCCTGATCCAGACCGCGCCGCCCGTCACGCCCGACCTGTCATGGATGGCCGGCTACTGGCTGGACTGTTCCGACGGCCGGGAGGCCTCCGAGACCTGGAGCGACCCGCGCGGCGGCCTCAGCGTAGGCCACGCCCTCACAGTCGAGAACGGCCGCGTCTCCTTCGAGGTCTCGCACATCCGCCAGACACCTCAAGGCTTCGCCTATGTCGCCCAGCCCGGCGGCGCGGCGGCGACCGTCTTCGTTGTGGCCGAGAGCGGCGCGACGCGCGTTGTCTTCGCCAACGCCGAAAACGACTTCCCGACGCGGGTGATCTATGAACGCGACGGCGATGCCCTCAAGGCCCGGATCGAGGGCGAGATCAACGGGCAGGCGCGGAGCATGGAATGGAATTTCAGGGCGACCCCGCTGAACACCCGCTGCCCGCTCTGAGCCAGGATGGTCTGAACTGGCGGCCGATGACGACGGCTGACCTCGACACCGTGGCAGCCATCGCCGCCGTCGGTTTTCCCGACCATTTTGAGGGACGCGACTGTTTCGAAAACCGGCTGGCCCTGAATCCGTCCGGCTGCTTCGTCCTCCTCAAGGGCACGACCGGCAAGGCGCTGGGTTATCTCGTCGCCTACCCTTGGCGGGCCAATGACGCACCCGCGCTGGACGTTCTGATCGCCGCGATTCCTGACGATGCTGCGGTCATGTATCTGCACGATCTTTCCCTCGACCCGGCAGTCAGGGGTGGCGGCTGGTCGCGTCCGGTGGTGGAGCGTCTCGCGGAGGACGCGCGTGCCGCCGGCTGGCCGGCGCTGGCTCTTGTGGCCGTCAATAACGCCGCGCCGTTCTGGCAGAGGCACGGCTTCGCGGTGGTTGATGCGCTCGCCATGACGGACGGTTTCGCCGGCTATGGCCCTGACGCCCGTTATATGGTCCGGGCGCTCTGACCTTCAGTCCCGGGTCGCCACCATCATGTAGTTGATCCCCGCGTCGTCGCTTTCGCTCCAGCGATCCGTGAACGGATCATAGACGAGGCCAAACGGCCCGCTCACAACCACCGGCTCTTCAGACAGCATTCGTCGGATCTCGTCCGGCTTCAGGAACTGGTTCCAGTCATGGGTTCCTGCCGGCACCCAACGCAACAGATACTCCGCCGCGATCTTGCCGAGGGCCAGCGACTTCAGCGTGCGGTTCAAGGTGGCCACGACCATCATCCCGCCGGGCTTTACCAGCCGCGAACAGGCGCGGATGAAGGCTTCAGGGTCGGCGACATGCTCGATCACCTCAAGCGTCAGGACCAGGTCGAACGGCCCCGCCCCCTCGGCCTCAAGCTGTTCGACCGTCGCCGCGCGATAGGCGATGTCGAGGGCCTGCTGCTCCGCATGGGCCCGCGCCGTGCCGATGTTCTCGGCCGAGGCGTCGATGGCGGTCACCGCGAAACCCAGCCGCCGCATCGGCTCGGCCATCAGCCCGCCACCGCAGCCGACGTCCAGCAGGGTCAGGCCGTCGAAGGCGTTTCGCGTCTTCACATCCCGACCGAACCGTTCCGCTGCCCGGTCGCGGACGAAGGCCAGCCGCGCCGGATTGAATTTGTGCAGCGGCGCGAACGGTCCCTTCGCGTCCCACCATTCCGCCGCCTGGGCAGAAAACCGCGCCACGTCGGCCGGATCGATCGACGGACCCGCCGCCTGATCGCTGAGATCAGGGCGGCTTTGGGGTTTGCGCGCCGATACCGTGTCGTTAGAAGCGGCCATGGGCCGAGGGATGAACCCGCGCGGTCTTCCATGCAAGATAGGGCGATCCGCCACGATGACGCGGCCAGAGACGACGCGACTGGTGATGAAGTTCGGCGGCACCTCGATGGGCGACCTTGAGCGCATCCGCCGCGCCGCCCGCATCGTCGCCGCCGAGGCCGCTGCGGGCAAACAGGTCGCCGTCGTGGTGTCTGCCATGGCCGGAAAGACCAATGAGCTGGTGGCCTGGACCGACGGGGCCGGTCGGCCCGGCCCGGGCATCGCCATGTCCGACGACGAATATGATATCGTCGTCGCCTCAGGCGAACAGGTCACCGCCGGCCTGCTGGCCCTGACGTTGCGCAACATGGGCCTGAACGCACGCACCTGGATGGGTTGGCAGATCCCGATCCTGACCGACGACGCCCATGGCCGCGCCCGGATCGAGGACGTGCCCGGAGAGGTGCTGGGTGCCGCCATGGACAAGGGCGAGATCGCCGTGGTCCCCGGCTTTCAGGGTGTCAGCCGCTCGGGCCGGATAACCACCCTGGGCCGGGGCGGCTCCGACACCTCGGCGGTGGCCGTGGCCGCCGCACTGGATTGCCCGTGCGATATCTACACCGACGTGGACGGCGTCTACACCACCGACCCCCGGATCGAGTCGAAGGCCCGTCGCCTCGAGCGCATCTCCTATGAAGAGATGCTGGAGATGGCCTCGCTCGGCGCCCGCGTGCTGCAGACCCGGTCGGTCGAGCTGGCCATGGCCAAACGGGTCCCGGTCCGGGTCCTGTCCAGCTTCATCGAACCCGATCGACACGGCCGCCTGCCCGCCAACTCCGGCACCCTGATCTGCGACGAGGAGGAAATCGTGGAAAAACGCATCGTATCCGGCGTGACGATGAGCCGTGACGAGGCCCGCATCACGCTGCTGGGCCTTTCGGACCGGACCGATGCCCCGGCCGACGTCTTCACCCGGCTGGCCGAGGCCAACGTCAATGTCGACATGATCGTACAGGGCGAGGCCCGCTCCGAGGGCGCGGTCAATCTGACCTTCACCACGGGGCGAAGGGACGCCGCACGGGCCGCCGATTTGATGCGCTCGGCCAAGGCCGAGCTCGGATTCGAGGAACTGCGCATAGACGAGGACGTGGCCAAGGTCTCGGTCGTCGGCGTCGGCATGCGCAGCCACGCCGGGGTCGCCCAGACCATGTTCCGGGCCCTGGCCGACAAGGGAGTCAAATTCCAGGCCATCTCGACGTCGGAGATCAAGATCAGCGTTCTGATCGACGCCGCCTATGCGGAACTGGCGGTTCGTGCGCTTCATGCGGCCTATGGACTGGAAGCGGTCTAGGATTTGAGCCGGACGGTGCCCATCTGCGGCGTCGTTCATCAGGAGGGGCCATGCCGGTTGGCGGATTGACGACGGGGCCACGGAACCTCCTTCGCCAGATTCGCGAAGCCATGGCCGGTGCGTCGCCGGCCCAGGACCGGCTGGACACGGTCGTCCGCATCATCGCCCAGTCGATGGTGGCCGAGGTCTGTTCCATCTATCTGCGCCGCGCCTCGGGCGAACTCGAACTGTTCGCCACACAGGGCCTGAAGCCCGAGGCCGTGCATACAACCCGCCTGAGGCCCGGCGAGGGTCTGGTCGGCGAGGTGGCGCGCAGCGCCGCCCCGATCAGCCTGTCCGACGCCCCGTCCCACCCCAGCTTCGCCTATCGGCCAGAGACGGGCGAGGACCCGTACCACGCCTTCCTCGGCGCGCCCCTGTTGCGCGGAGGCCGTGCCATCGGTGTGCTGGTCGTCCAGAACCGGGCCGAGCGCCGTTATGACGACGAGGAAGTCGAGGACATCCAGACCATCGCCATGGTCCTGGCCGATACCGTGGCCTCGGGCGAGCTGCGGGCCCAAGACTAGCTGCGCGACATCGAGGTCGCGCCCCACCGGCCGGAAACGCTCAAAGGCCAGCGCTTCGCCGAGGGTCTGGCCTACGGCCACGTCATCCTGCACGAGGCTCCGGTGCCGCCGGAGAACCTGCTGGCCGAGAACCAGCAGG
>JBBQTX010000144.1:0-5530 GCA_038234475.1 Caulobacterales bacterium
GCCCTGGCCGACCACCTTCAGCGCGCGCTGAAGGAACAGGGTCTGGGCAAGGTCAAGGTCTCGGGCCTGCCGCATTGCGACTGGGTGCTGCTGGATGCGGGCGATGTCATCGTCCACCTGTTCCGTCCCGAGGTTCGCGCCTTCTACAACATCGAGAAGATCTGGTCGGTAGACAGCGGCCACCGCATCGACGCGCACGCCTGATTTCCTGATTACCGGATGAAGCTGGCCGTCATCGCCATCGGCAAGCCGGGGCGAGGCCCCGAGGCTCTGCTGGCGGCCGATTACGCCGAGCGTGCGACCCTCGCCGGACGGGCGCTGGGACTGGGTCCGCTGGAGCTGGTCGATCTGGAACCGCGCAAGGCCGGCAAGGCGTCGGAGGCCGAGCTGATCCTCAACGCCGCCGTGGGCGCGCATCTGATCGCCTGCGACGAGCGCGGCAGGACCTTCTCCAGCCGGGCCTTCGCGGACCATATCGCCGCCCTGCGCGATAGGGGCGAGCGGCGGCTGGCCTTCGCCATCGGCGGGGCCGACGGGCTGGACGACAGCGTGCGCGAGGCGGCCGCCTCGACCCTGGCCTTCGGGCCGCAGACCTGGCCGCACGCCCTGGCCCGGGCGATGCTGGCGGAACAGCTGTATCGCGCCGTGACCATTCTGGCCGGATCGCCCTATCATCGCGACTGATGCGTCCGCTGCCCCTTGTCCTATTTTTGAGCCTGATCGCGGTCCCCGTCGTCGCCGGCGCCCCCGCGTCCGGTCCGGTCCGAGATGTGGCGCGGCTGCAGGCGGAGTTCCGCGACGAAAGCGCCCGGGCCCGGCGTCTGCGTTCGGAGGCGGCGGAGGCCGCTGACGAGATCGCCGCCCTGGAGCGGCAGTTGGCCCCCTTGCGCGGCGAGGCCGAGACGGGGGATGCCGCGATCGCCGGCCAGCGCGCCCTGTTGCGCGATCTCAGCGGTCGCGAGGCGGCGCTGGTCGCCCGCCTGTCGCAGGCCCGCGCGCGTCAGGGCCGGCTGTTGTCGGCCCTGCAGATGATGAGCCGTCGTCCGCCGCCCCCGCTGCTGGTCCCGGCCGACAAGGCCGTCGGCACGGTGCGCGCCGCCATTCTGATGAAGGCCATGGCCCCGGCGCTGCAGGCGCGGACGCAGGGGCTGGTCGACCGTCAGGCTGAAATCATCCGGGTGCGTCGCATGGCGGCCCTGAACAGCGAGCAACTGTTCACCGCCGAAAGCGCCCAAGGCGATCGCCGCGCCGAAATCGAGGCCCTGAGCGCCCGCAAAGCTGCCCTGCAGACGGTTTTGCGGGCCGAGGCACAGGGGGCCGAGCGCGCCGCCCGGGTGCTGGAGGCCCGCCTGCGTGCGCTCGGCGGTGCCGTGCCGTCCGCCGACGCCGAGGCGGAACCGGCCTCCGCCCGCCTGCCGGCCGGGCGCAGCCGTCTGACGCCGCCCGTGGCGGACGCACCGTCGCAGCGCTTCGGACGCGGATCGAGCGGCTGGCGCTGGCGGGCGGATCGCGCCGAGGCGAGGGCTCCGGCGGCCGGCCGGGTGGCATGGACGGGGCCGCTGAGCGGCTGGGGGCAGGTGGTGATCCTGGATCTCGGCCCCGGCTGGCGCGCGGTGATCTCCGGGCTGGACGAGGTCTCTGTCGAGATCGGGGCGCGGGTCGCCGACGGCCAGACGCTGGGCCGCACCGGCGCGGACGGCGAGGTCGCGTTCGAACTGCGCCGCGACGAACGGCCCGTCGACCCGGCACCGTGGTTGCGTTAAGGGCGAAACCGCTTCCCAAGCCGCGATGACGCTGATTTTATCGTTTGCCTCCCGATCGGCCACGTTTTCGTCGCCGCGCGGTCCGTAACTGTCCCATCGAGACCGCCTCCCCGGCCCGCCGCCTGTTCCGTTGAAAGAGACCCGATGCGTAAACTGTTTCTGATGGGCGCCGCCGCCGTGGCCCTCGTGGGCGTGGGCGCCGCGACCGCCGTTGGTCAGACGCCGCGCAACGAGGCCTTCCGCATGCTGGCCCTGTTCGGCGATGTGCTGGGCATCGTCGAACAGGCCTATGTCGTGCCGGTCGACGACAAGAAGCTGATCGAGGCGGCGCTGCAGGGCATGATGGGGGCGCTGGACCCCCATTCCAACTATCTGCCGCCGGCCGGCTACGGCGAACTGCAGGAACGCACCTCGGGGGCCTATTCGGGCGTCGGCCTGACCATCCAGGCCGAAGGCGGCTTCGTGAAGGTGATCTCGCCGATGGACGGCGGCCCGGCGGCCCGCGCAGGCGTCAACGCCGGCGACGTCATCTCGTCCATCGAAGGCCAGAACGCCGCCGGTCTGACCGTCAGCCAGGTGTCGGAGAAGCTGCGCGGCGCGATCGGCACCTCGGTCAAGGTGACCTTCCTGCGCGACGGCGAGGAGCCGCGCGAGGTCACCCTGACGCGCGAGGTGATCAAGATTGACTCGGTCACGGGTCGGATCGAGGGCGATTTCGCCTATCTGCGTATCTCGACCTTCAACGAGAACACCGGCCGCGAACTGGGCGAGACCGTCACCCGGCTGAAGCGCGAGAACCCGGCGCTCAAGGGCTATGTGGTCGACCTCCGCAACAATGGCGGCGGCCTGCTGGACGCGGCCATCGCCGTGGCGGATGCCTTCCTCGAGCGGGGCGAGATCGTCAGCCAGCGCGGCCGCAAGGCCGACCAGATCCAGCGCTACTCCGCCCGGCCCGGCGACCTGACCGGTGGCCTGCCCGTCGTCGTCCTGATCAACTATGGGTCGGCCTCGGCGTCCGAGATCGTGGCGGGCGCGCTGAAGGACCATCAGCGGGCGACGATCGTGGGCCTGACCACCTTCGGCAAGGGCTCGGTCCAGACCGTCATCCCGCTGCGCGGCGGGGCCGATGGCGCCCTGTCGATCACCACGGCGCGATATTACACCCCGTCGGGGGCCTCGATCCAGAAGATCGGCATCGAGCCGGACCTCGAGGTGTCGCGCTCGGTGGCCGAGGCGCGGATCGTCTCGCGCTCCAACTTCATCTATTCCGAGGCCGCCTACGCCACGGCTCTGGACGCCTCGATCGGGGCCGAGCGCAAGGGGCCGCACACGCCCTTCGAAGCCCCGGGCGAGGCCTGGCCCGAAGACAAGGACTATCAGCTGGAACGGGCCTTCGACGTGCTGCGCGCCGGGGGCAACCTGACCCGGCTGGCCGCCGCGCCGGAGGGTATCGTCGTGACCCAGCCGGGCACGCTGGTGGCCGAGAATGCGCCCGCCGATCCGCCGGAGAATTGACGCCGGACCGGCTAACGCCACGTTAGGCTTTCTTAACCGACGCCCGCCACTGTGACCCTTGAAGGAGTCCGTTTCGCGGACCCCCGCATCGAGCGTCCAGTCCCGCCCATGTTCGCCAAACGCCAGTCCGCCCTCGCCACCACCGCCGGTACGCCACCGGTCCGTCGCGCATTGCGCGAGAGCCTCAAGCCCGTCGGCCGTTTTCTGAAGAAGCCGCCGGTGGCGGTGGCCGGCGCCGGTCTGCTGTTGTTGGCCGCGGCCGGCCTGTTCGTCACCGTGCTGGGCGATCCCCGCGCCGGCGCGCCGTCGGCCCGCGCGACCCTGCACCGTCCGGCCGTGGTCGAGGCCCCGCCGCCGACCGGTCTGGAAGCCTTTTCCATGGGTGCCTATGGCGTCTATCAGGACCTGACCGGCGAGCCCGGGGCCATCGATCCGGCGCTGTCCGGCGAGGCGGTCATCACCCTGCCCAACGGTGCCACCGTGTCGGGGGCGGGAGCCCCTGTGACCGCGCCGCGTATCGCCGCCCAGCCCCTGCCGGTATCGCCGATCGCCGGCCTCAGCCAGCCGGGTCCGAACGGGGCCTTGCCGACCATCGCCACCGACGGCCGCGTGCCGGCCCAGGCCTATGCCCGGCCCTTCCGCGCCAACGGCCGGCCGCGCGTCGCCCTGATCGTCGGCGGCCTGGGGCTGAATGCGGTGACCACCCGCGCCGCCATCGAACGCCTGCCCGCCGAGGTCACCCTCAGCTTCGTGCCCTATGCCGAGGGCCTGCAGGGCTGGATCGACCTGGCCCGCGCCCAGGGCCACGAGGTCATGCTGGAAATGCCGATGGAGCCCTCCGGCTATCCCGACAACGATCCCGGCCCCTACACCCTGCTGGCCTCGGGCCAGCCCGCCGACATCCAGGCCAAGATGAACTGGCTGCTGGGTCGCGCCACCGGCTATTTCGGCGTCACCAACTATATGGGCGACCGGTTCGCCACCTCGGACGCGGGCATGAGCGCCTTCCTCGGCATTTTGCGCCAGCGCGGCGTCGCCTTCCTCGACGACGGCTCGATGAGCCGCCGACCCGGAGCGTGGGCGCGGGCCAGTGCCAACCGCATCATCGACGAGCAGCAGAGCCCGGCCGCTATCGTCGGCCAGCTGAACGCGCTGGAAGCCCTGGCCAAGGCCAATGGTCAGGCGCTGGGCACCGGCTTCAGCTATCCGGTCACGGTCGAGGCCGTGGCCCGCTGGACCGCTGAGATGGACGCGCGGGGCCTGCAACTGGCACCGGCGAGCGCGATGACGCAGCGGCCGGGACGGTAAAGTAGTGAAAAGTGCTAGTGAGCAAGAGGTGAGCCCACGCCCTCGCTCACCACTTGCTCACCAGCACTCCTCACCCAGGCCCCATGACCGACCTCTCCCGCTACCGACCCAACGTCGGCGTCGTGCTGTTCCATCCTGACGGGCGCGTCTGGTACGGGCGCCGCTCGGACACGCCCGAACCCTACACCTGGCAGTTCCCGCAAGGCGGGATCGACGACGGCGAGGACCTCGAGGCCGCCGCCCGGCGCGAACTGGCCGAGGAGACGGGGATCACCTCCATCGAACGGCTGGCGCGCACCGAGGGATGGATCACCTATGACTTTCCGCCCGACTATGGCGGGTCGAAACAGGCGCGCGGCTGGCGCGGCCAGAAACAGGCCTGGTTCGCCTTCCGCTTCACCGGCGACGAGTCCGAGATCGATCTGGAAGCCCATGGCGAGATCGAGTTCGACGCCTGGCGCTGGGGTGCCCTGTCGGAAGCGCCCGACCTGATCGTGCCGTTCAAGCGTCCGGCCTATGAACAGGTGGTGGCGGTGTTCGCGCCGCTGCTGATTTAGATCGCCGCGCGCCTCACTGCGCTGGTGCCAGCCGCATCAGCACGATCCCGCTGATGATCAGCAGCGCCGCCAGAACCCGCAGCAGACTGAGGTGTTCCTGCAGGACGACCACGCCGACTAAGAAGGCCCCGACCGCGCCGATGCCGGTCCAGACCATATAGGCCGAGCTCATCGGCAGCGACCTCATGGCCAGGGCCAGCAGGCCGAAGCTGGCCGCCATGAAGGCCAGGGTCGCCACGCTGGGCCACAGACGGGTGAACCCGTCCGACTGTTTCATGAAATAGGCCCACACAATTTCGAGCAGGCCGGCGATGAGAAGATAGGTCCAGGCCATGGGCGCAGCCCTCCATGCAAAGGGCCGGGCCGTCCCGGACTTTGCCCGCGATC
>JBBQTX010000145.1:0-5503 GCA_038234475.1 Caulobacterales bacterium
CCGTCCGGTGCCGCCCACGACCGCCACTGCTTGCCATAGACCGGCCCCAGCTCGCCCTCGGCGTCGGCCCATTCGTTCCAGATCGAAACGCCATTGTCCTTGAGCCAGCCGATATTGGTCTCGCCGCGCAGGAACCATAGCAGTTCGACGATGATCGACCGCAGGTGCAGCTTCTTGGTCGTCAGGACGGGAAACCCCTTGGCCAGATCGAACCGCATCTGCCGCCCGAACACCCCCAGCGTCCCCGTGCCCGTCCGGTCGTCGCGCCGCGCGCCATTGTCGAGGATGTCGCGCAGCAGGTTCAGATACTGCCACTCCGGATGATCGGCGGCCACCGCCCCCAAATCGCTTTGGGCGCGGGCCTGCAGATCGGCGAGGGTGGCGACGGCGTTCATGGGCGAGACTGTGCCGCTGATTCGCCGAAGAGGGCAGCGCGCTGATTCGCTTGCCCACAGAAACCCTCTCACGCCCGCCCGATCGCGCCACGCTGCTGCGCTCCCGGGAACGCCGTCTCGAGCTCGGCCTCGGCGTCTCCGACCTCGACGAGGCTCTGGCTACACTGGACCGGCAGCATACCGACGCCGGCCTCAGCCCGTGAACCCGTCGGCGTCCACAAACGCCTGCTCCTCCGCCGTCGCCTCGCGCCCCAGCGCCCGGTTGCGATGCGGGAACCGGCCGAAGCGGGCGATGACATCGTGATGATGCTCGGCCCAGCGGTCGTCGTCGGCCCGCTCCATGCGCTGGAACAGGACCAGTTGCCGGTCCTGGTCGGCCAAGGCCTCGCTGTGCTGGAACGGCAGATAGAAGAACCGCTTCAGGGCGTTGTCGACCGCCCCGTCCTGTCCCGCATCGACCGCCTTGGCCGCGAAATGCCGCGCCAGCGGATCGGTGGCGAAGGCCCGCGCCTGACCGCGAAAACAGTTCCTCGGAAACTGATCGAGCAGGATCAGCAGCGCCAGCGACCCCTCCGGCGTCTCCGCCCAGTGATCCAGTTCGCGCCGCGCCGCCGCCTCGTGCGCCGCCCCGAACCGCTCGCCGAACCGGGCGTCGAAGGCGTCGTCCTTGCTGAACCACTTGCTTGGCCCGGCGTCTTTCCAGAAGGCGACGACGTCGGAAGGGATGACGGTCATGCGGGTTCCATGATATACATTCGGATATCCAAAAGGATAGAACATGGGATCGATGAAGGTAAGGGTCGCCCGCTGGGGCAACAGCGTAGCCGTCCGCCTGCCACGTCGGGCGGTGGAAGCGCTCGGCATCACCGCAGGGCAGGATCTGCAGCTGTCGGTCAACGGCCAGACGGTGGAGCTGACCGTGCCCCAACCGGCACCGGAACCGGTCACCCTTGCCTGGATTATCGCTGAGATGGTGCGGCTCGGGCCGGACGCCGAACCGGAAACCATCGACTGGGGTCCGGATGTCGGCGATGAGATCATTCATGACGATTGGTCCCCGGCCTGATCCCCGTGCGCCTCACGCCGGGGCGCTGGTGTGGGTGGATTTTGATCCGGCGCTCGGGACCGAACAGTCGGGAGTCCGGCCGGCGCTGGTGGTGTCCGCGACGATCTTCAACGCCTTCAGCCGGCGTTCGCTCGTCTGCCCCATAACCACCAATCTGGCGCCATGGCCGACCAAGGTGGTCCTGCCCGAGGGCCTGGCCGTAAACGGCGCGGTGCTGACGGATCAGGTCCGCAGCGTGGACCGGTCGGAGAGAGGATTTCGCGTCGTGGGCGCAGTCCCGCCGGAGGTGCTGGCCCAGGTCCGGGCCACGATCGCCTCACTGATGGAAGAAGATTCCGCATGACCCCGCTCCCCGCCTACCACGACCGCGACTGCGACCTGTCCATCATCTGCGGCAAGCGGGTGGCCGTCATCGGCTACGGCAGCCAGGGCCGGACCCATGCGCTGAACCTGCGCGATTCCGGCGTCGGCGACATCGTCGTGGGCCTCAAGGCCGGCTCGGCCACCCGCGCCAGGGCCGAGGCCGACGGCTTCCCCATCCTCACCGCCGGCGAGGCCGCCGCGAGCGCCGACGTGGTCGCTGTCATGGTCTCCGACGAGGCCCATCGCGACCTGTGGCGCGACGAACTGGCCCCGGCGATGCGGCCCGGCGCGGCCCTGATCTTCGCCCACGGCCTGTCGGTCCGCTTCGGTCTGGTCGAGCCGCGCCCCGACCTCGACATCATCCTCGCCTCGCCCAAGGGCATCGGCCCGCGCATCCGCGATCTCTATGTCGAAGGGCAGGGGGTGTTCGCCCTGTTCGGTGTGCATCAGGACGCGACCGGCGGGGCCCACGCGCTCGGCCTGTCCTACGCCGCCGCCCTGGGCTGCGGCCGCAAGGGCATTCTCGAGACCACCTTTGCCGCCGAATGCGAGAGCGACCTGTTCGGCGAACAGGTGGTGCTGTGCGGGGGCGTGGGTGAGCTGATCGACGCCGCCTTCATGAAGCTGGTCGCCGCCGGCTATCCGCCCGAGGTGGCCTGGTTCGAATGCTTCTATGAGGTCAAGCTGGTCACCGACCTGATGTTCGAACGCGGCATCGCCGGAGCCTTCGCCAAGATCTCCAATACGGCGGAGTACGGTGCCTATCTGACCGGCCCCCGCATCATCGGCGAACCGTCGAGGGCGGCCATGGACACGGTTCTGGCCGAGGTCCGCTCAGGCGATTTCGTGCGCCGTCTGATGGCCGACTACGACGCCGGCTCGCCCGACCTGCAGGCGCGGCGTCGGGCGCTGGGCGAGCGGACCATAGAAACCGTCGGCCGACGCCTGGGCGAGGTGGCGGAAAAGGCCGGCGACTGACCGGTTCAGCCGGCGACGACGCGCGCCCGTGTCAGGTCGGCCCGGACGCCCACCGTTTCACCCTCCCGGGGTCCGACGCCGGGCGCGTGAAGGTGCAGCCGCTGCCCGCCGAGGACGACCGTGATTTCGCTGAAATGCCCGGCGAAACGGTGAGCGACGACAGCCCCTTCCGGACCCCCGCTCCCGACCGTCAGATCCTGCGGCCGCAGCAGCAGCCAGGCCGGCCCCTCTCCCAGACCGGGCACCGGCACCGGGCCCCAGGGCGTCGCCGCGACGCCGCTCATGACCACGACCGGCAGCGCGTTGACCTCGCCCAGCAGGCGCGCGGTAGCCACCGAGGTCGGCTTGTCATAGCAGTCGGCCGGATCGCCCGACTGGATCACCCGCCCCGCCTCCATCAGCACCAGCCGGTCGGCGATCATCAGCGCCTCGGCCGGATCATGGGTGACGATCAGCACCGCCGCGCCAGCCGCCCTCAGGGCCGCCGTCAACGCATCGCGAACCCCGGCCTTGAGATGGGCGTCCAGCCCGGAAAAGGGTTCGTCCAGCAGGATCGCCGCCGGCTCCCGCACCAGACTGCGTGCCAAAGCGACCCGCTGCTGTTCACCGCCGGACAGGGCGTGCGGCCAGTCCCGGGCGCGATCGTCCAGTCCCACCCGCCCGAGCGCCGCCATCGCCCGGACCCGGCGTTCGGCCCGGGGCAGGGCACCCAGTCCGAACCGGACATTATCCAGTACGGTCAGGTGGGGAAACAGGGCGTAGTCCTGGAACACCAGGCCGGTCCCCCGCCGCTCCGGCGCCACGGTGTGGCCGGGTCGCGAGAGGAGCTGATCCCCGGCCCGAATGACGCCCGCGTCCACTGGCTCCAGCCCGGCGATCAGGCGCAACAGGGTGCTCTTGCCCGAACCCGACGGCCCCAGCAGGCAGGTGATCCGCCCCGCCTCCAGCGTCAGGTCGACCTCGACCACGGCCCGGCGTTCGCCATAGGCGCGGCTGACGCCTTCGACGGTCAGGACGGCGGGATCGACGGGGTTGGTCATGCGCTTCCCGGCCGGGCATGCGCGACCTTGCGGCTCAGCCACAGGACGGGGGGCAGAGCCAGACCGACCAGCAGAAGCGACGGCCAGCCGGCGTTGGCCAGGCGTTCGTCGCGCGCATAGTTGTCGGCCATGACCGCCAGGGTGTCGAAATTGAACGGCCTCAGGATCAGGGTGGCGGGCAGTTCCTTCAGCACGTCGATCAGCACCACCAGCCCGGCCGTGAACAGCGCCGGCGCCGCGATCGGCAGCTGGACACGCAGAGCGGCACCGGTCTCGCCGGCCCCCAGCCCGCGGGCCGCGTGGATCATGGAGGGGGTCACCCGCGAGAGGCCGGCATCGACCGGCTCCAGCGCGGCCGCCATCAGTCGGGCGGCATAGGCGTAGAGCAACAGCAGCAAGCCGGCGGCGACATTGGCCGAACCACCCGGTGCCATCGACCACAGCCAGCCCGCCGGGAGCAGCAGGCCGATGGCCATCACCGCGCCGGGCGTCGCATAGCCCAGGCTGGCCAGCCGGGCAGTCAGCGGAAACCGCCGCCCCGCCAGCGCAAGAGACGTCGCCAGCAGGACCGTCACCAGGGCTCCGGCGACGCCGAGGCCCAGACTGTTGCGTGCCGCCGTGATCAGCCGGGACCAGTCGGGCTGCACCGCGAGCGAACTCCAGGCCAGCCAGCCCGCCGGCAACAGCAGCCCCAGTCCGAGCAGCAGCAGGCAGAAGCCCGTCGCGGCCGCCGCCCGAACGCCGCGAAGCGGGGTCACCGGCAGCGGTCGCCAACGGGCACCGCCGCTGCCGTAGGCGCGTCCGCGCCGGCCCGCCCGCTCGATCCACAGCAGCAGGGCCGCCGCGCCCAGCAGCGGCAGGGCGAACTGTGCCGCCGATGCCAGTGAGCCATAGACGAACCATGCCCGCACAACCCCGGTCGTCAGGGTCTGAACGCTGAGAAACTGCACCGCGCCATAATCGGCGAGGGTCTCCATCACCGCCAGCGCCACGCCAGCCGCCAAGGCCGGTCGCGCCATCGGCACCGCGACACGCAGGAAGGCCTGGCGGGATGTGCAGCCGAGACTCCGCGCCGCCTCGAGCGCCTGCACCGGCAGGTTCACGAAGGCGGCGCGCATGGCCAGATAGACATAGGGGTAGAAGGCGCAGGACAGGACGAAGGCGGCCCCGGGCAGGCTGCGCAGATTGACCGGCAGGTCGAACCCGACCCCGGCGCGGATCCAGGTTCGGAGGTCGCCCGCCACGTCGAACAGGTCGGCATAGGCATAGGCGAGCGCGAAGGCCGGCATGGCGAAGGGCAGGGCAAGGGCCCAGGCGAAGATGTCCCGCCCCGGGAAGCGGTGCATCACCACCAGCCAGGCCGCCGCCGTCCCGACCGCCCCGGTGATGCCGGCCACGAGGATCGCCAGTCCGACGGAGGTCAGGGCGTAGCGGATCAGGTCCGCCGCCGCGATGTCCGCCGTCCCGCCGGAGACCGCGGCCGCGACCACCCCGACCAGCGGCAGGATTCCAACCACGGCCGCCAGGAGTCCGATCAGGTGCAACGGCGAGATCGCGCCCCGCCTTGTCCGGCCGGGCGGACGCGGTTCGATCGTCAGCGCCAACCGGCCGCCGTCATCATGGTCTGCGCCTCCGCCTGGCGCCGGCCATAGGCAGTGACC
>JBBQTX010000146.1:0-5502 GCA_038234475.1 Caulobacterales bacterium
CTGATCTCCATGCCCCCCCACGACAATAGCCGCAACATGATCCTGTTCGTCGTGATCGCGGGCATCATGCTGCTCGCCTACAGCTACTTCGTCATGGCCCCCCAGGCCGAGCGCCGGAAGGCCGCCCAGGAGGCCACTGCCACCACGACGACAGGGGTCGCTGCACCGCAGGCCTCCGAAACGCCCGGTGCCGTGGTCTTCACGACCGACCGGCGGACGGCGCTGGCCCGCGCCGGACGGCGCGTGCCGATCGAGACGCCGACGCTCAAAGGGTCGTTGTCCCTGCAGGGCGGTCGCATCGACGACCTGTTCCTGACTCGCTACCGCGAAACCATCGACCCGACCTCGCCTGCGGTGGAACTGTTCCGGCCCGAAGGCATGGAGCGCGCCTATCAGGCGCTGTTCGTCTGGGCCGGCCAGAACGTCCCCGGCGGCGTGCCCAACAAGAATACGCCGTGGCGGCTGACCGAAGGCGCGACCCTGACACCGACGACACCCGTCGTGCTGACCTGGGACAATGGCGCGGGTCTGCGCTTCACGCGCCGCATCTCGATCGACAACCAGTATATGTTCACCGTGGCCGACACCGTGGGCAATTTCGGCACCCGCGCCGTCACCATCGCGCCGGGCAGCAGTGTCGAGCGCCGTGGCGTACCGGACCATCCGCCCAATCAGATTCTCCACGAGGGGGCTATCGGCACCTTCGGCGAGGACGGCAAATACACAACCCGTCAGTTGAACTACAAAGCCTGGGTCAAGAAGCCGCTCGAGGAATATGAGTCGACCGGCGGCTGGGCGGGCATCACCGACAAATACTGGCTGGCCGCCATCGCGCCGCCGCAGGGCGAGCGCATCCAGGCCCAGTTCCGCGTGACCGAGGCTCCCGGCTTCAACATCCACGCCGTCACCATGCTGGGCCAGGAACGCGAGATCGCGCCGGGTCGTCAGATCACAGAGACCCAGCATCTGTTCGCCGGGGCCAAGCGCGAGGAAATCCTCAGGAGCTATGAGAACGACCTCGGCCTGCCGCGCTTCATCTATGCGATCGACTGGGGTTTCCTGTTCTTCCTGACGCGGCCGATGTTCATCCTGGTCGAGTTCTTCTTCGGCGTGCTGGGCAATTTCGGTCTGGCGATTCTCTCGCTGACGCTCGTCGTGCGCCTGATCATGTTCCCGCTGGCCAACAAGAGCTACGAGAGCATGTCCAAGATGCGGACCCTCCAGCCCAAGATGGAGGAGCTCAAGAAAAAGCACCCTGATGATCCGGCCGCTCAGCAGAAAGAGCTGATGGCGCTGTATCAGAAGGAGAAGATCAATCCGCTGGCCGGTTGTCTGCCACTGCTGATCCAGATCCCCTTCTTCTACGCCGTCTACAAGATGCTGACGGTCACCATCGAGATGCGGCACCAGCCCTTCTTCGGCTGGCTGCTCGACCTTTCGGCCGCAGACCCCTCGACCCTGTGGAACCTGTACGGCCTGATCCCTTGGGACCCGTCCGCGACGCCGCTGATCGGGACCTATCTGGTCGGCACCTTCGCGCTAAGCGTCCTGGCCATCTTCTACGGCCTGACCATGTGGCTGCAGATGGCGATGAGCCCGCCGGCGCCGGACCCGATGCAGCGTCGCATCTTCCAGTTCATGCCGATCGTCTTCACCTTCATCATGGCCACCTTCCCGGCGGGCCTGCTGCTCTACTGGGCCTGGTCCAATATCCTGACCATCTTCCAGCAGTACGTCATCATGCACCGGCTGAAGGCAGAAAACCCGATCGACACCTTCATCGCGCAGATGACCGCGCGACTGAAAAAGGCCTGAGTTCCTTCCCCTCCGCTCATCCCGGCGAAAGCCGGGACCCAGTGCTTTGGGCGAACAGCCGCGAGCGTGTATGCACCGACCCTCGTCCTGAACTCTGGCGTCAAGCTGGACAGGACTGGGTCCCGGCTTTCGCCGGGATGAGCGGAAGACAGGATTGATGGACGATTTCACCGAAGAACAGCTGGAGCTGGGGCGTATCCTGTTCGCCCGGCCCGCCACCTTCGTCATGGGCTGCGCCAAGATCGAGCAGCTGCCCGATCCCGACCTGCCCGAGGTCGCCTTCGCGGGCCGCTCCAATGTGGGCAAGTCCAGCCTGATCAACGGTCTGGTCGGCATGCACAAACTGGCCCGGGCCTCGAACGAGCCCGGTCGGACGCGCGAGGTCAATTTCTTCGATCTCGACGGCAGGATGCGGCTGGTCGACCTGCCCGGCTACGGCTGGGCCAAGGCGTCGAAATCGACGGTGAAGAAATTCCAGGACCTGGGCCGCGACTATCTGCGCGGCCGGGTCACGCTCAAGCGGGTCTATTTGCTGATCGACGCGCGCCATGGCCTGAAGAAAGTCGATGACGAGGCGCTGGACGCGCTCGATCTGGCTGCCGTCAGCTACCAGATCATCCTGACCAAGGCCGACAAGCTGAAGAAGGGCGAGGCCGAAAAGGTCCAGGCCGAGACGCTCAAAGGGGTCTCCAAGCGCGGTGCCGCCTATCCGGCGGTGATCGTCACCTCGGCCGAGAAGGGCGACGGCATGCCCGAGCTGAGGGCGGAGATCATGCGCACGACGGGGGTGACGCTGTAAGTTTTCCGCTCATCCCGGCGAAAGCCGGGCTCCGGTGCTTTGGGCGACCGGTCAGGCCCGCTTCGCAAGGCTCTCAATCCGGGCCAATATGCCCCGCGAAAGAACCGGGGCCACGGCTCCCGCAGGGATGGGCGGATAGAAGAATGCACACCCGGAACATCCAGACCGACGGCCTGACGCAGCGGATTCTCGAGGCCGGGTCCGGACCCCTGGTCCTGCTGATTCACGGCTTCCCCGAACTCGGGATCAGCTGGCGGGCGCAGGTGGAGGCGCTGGCCGAGGCCGGCTATCACGCCGTCGCCCCCGACATGCGCGGCTATGGCGGGACCGACAAGCCGCGGAACGTCGCCGACTATTCGATCCTGAACCTCGTCGGCGACATGGTCGATCTGGTCCGGGCGCTGGGCGAGACGTCCTGCGTCGTCGTCGGCCACGACTGGGGCGCGCCGGTCGCCTGGCATTGCGCCCTGATGCGGCCCGATCTGTTCCGGGCGGTCGCGGGCCTGTCGGTGCCGTTCCAGCCCCGCCGTCCCGGCGGGCCTCCGATCGCGGCGCTGAAGGCGATCACCGGCCGCGCTGGCAGAGGTGAGATCTACATCGTCCAGTTCCAGGCCGCCGACGCCCACCTCATCTTTGAGACCGACGTCGCCGCCGGCCTGCGCAAGGGCTTCTATGCCTATGACGGCGCGACGCCGACGGATCGCCAGTCGACGGGGTTTCACCCCGAGGGCGAGAGCTTCCTGTCCGGCGTGGCCGACGACGCCACCCTGCCGCCGTGGATGTCGGCCGACCATTTCGAGGAATACGTCGAGGCCTTTGCGGCGGGCGGATTTGAGGGGCCCGTCAACTGGTACCGCTGCCTCGACCTGAACTGGTCGCTGACGGCCCATCTGCAGGATGCGCGCATCCGGGTTCCGGCGCTCTTCATCGTCGGCGAGCGCGATCCGGTCCGCCACTATGCGGGCCAGCACGAGGCGGGATTGAAGGACTGGGCCCCGGACCTGCGCGGTTCGCATGTCCTCGCGGGGGCCGGCCACTGGATTCAGCAGGAGCGGGCGGAGGAGGTGAACGGCCTTCTCCTCGATTTCCTGCGCCGGCCCGGGGTGGCCCGGACCGGCTGAAAGGTCAGGGCCGCATCGACAACGTTCACGCGTGACTTCGACCGTTTCGCTGGCGACCAAGGCTGCGCGGCGTTGGGATCGACCCGAAGCCTGAGGCCCACCATGACAATTCTCACTTCCATCGCCGCCGGTGCCGCCTTGGCCATCGCGCCCGTGCAAGCCGTCACGCCCCCCGCCGATCTGGGCGGTGTCTGGGAGGGTCGGATCGCTGTCGGCGGCCAGTCGATCCGCATCGTCTTCCGCGTAGATGCGGCCGGCAATGCGGTGATGGACAGCCCGGATCAAGGGGCCCGGAACATCGCCGTGGATCGGCCGACGATCGAGGGCGGCGTGGTCCGCTTCGTCATCCCCGTCATTCGCGGCCAGTTCGAGGGGACGCGGTCCGACGACCGCCAGACCTTGACCGGCACCCTGTCGCAGGGCGGCTTGACCGTTCCGCTCATCCTGACGCGCACGACGGCGACGGCGACACTCGCCGCCCGTCCCCAGACCCCCGCGCCGCCCTTCCCATATCGCAGCGAGGAGGTCGTGTTCGACAACGCCGCCGCCCCGGGCGTGCGGCTGGCGGGAACCTTGACCCTGCCCGAAGGGCCGGGGCCGTTCCCCGCCGCCATCCTGATCACCGGCTCGGGACCCCAGGATCGTGACGAAACCATCGAGGGGCACAAGGCCTTCGCCATCTGGGCGGACGCCCTGACCCGTCGCGGCGTGGCGGTGCTGCGCTTCGACGACCGGGGCGTCGCCGCCTCCACCGGAAATTTCGGCGCGGCGGCCGGCGAGGATTTCGCGTCGGACGTAAAGGCCGTGTTCGACGGTCTGGCCGCCCGACCTGACATCGATCCGGCGAGAGTCGGTCTGATCGGCCACAGCGAAGGCGCCACCGTCGCCCACCTGGCGATGGACGACGGCCTCCGAACTGCTTGGCTCGTCACCCTGGCCGGACCCGCAGTCTCCGGCGGTGAGATCATCACGGAGCAGGTCCGGCTGATAGCCCTTGCGTCGGGTGCGCCTTCCGAAGCGATTGAGGTCGCGGTCGCGGTCCAGCGTCAGCTAATGACCGCCGTCGCCGCGAACGCCGATGACGGAGAGGCTGTCCGCCGCGAGGTCGAGGCCGTGCTGCTGGCCAATGGCCAAACGGCAACGCAGGCAACTCAGAACGCGGCCGTGATGTCGGGTGCCTGGTATCGGGGCCTGGTGGCCTACGATCCCGCTGAATCTATCCGGACGATGCGGGTCCCCATGCTGGCCGTCTATGGCGGCAAGGATCTTCAGGTGCCCGCCGACCAGAACGCACCGGTGGTTTCACGGCTCAAGCCGGACGCCGACGTGGTTGTGCTGCCCGGCCTCAATCACCTGTTCCAGCCGGCCGAAACCGGCCTGATGGCGGAATACGGCCAGATCGAAACCACGCTCGATCCGTCGGTCATCCGTACCGTCGTCGACTGGGTCGCGGCGCGCGCCGGGCCCTAGAGCGAAATCGGTCTTGATGGACGCGGTCCATCAAGGCTCAGATTTCGCTCCAGATTGATTCTGGACCATTTTTTGGATTCAGGTCGATTCGACCTGAAACAAAAACGGTCTAGCGTTCAGACCGGATGGGTCGGTTCCGGCTTGATCGCTGACGGCGCCGGTTCTGGCGTGGACGGAACGTCCGGCAACGGGATGAACTCCAGATCGTCCTCGCCCGGCAGGGCCATGCGGCCGGCCTTCCAGTCGGCCTTGGCCTGATCGATCCGCGCCTGGCTGGAATGGACGAAATTCCACCAG
>JBBQTX010000147.1:0-5498 GCA_038234475.1 Caulobacterales bacterium
CAGACGGGCGAACGCCGCCCAGTCGTCTTCCAGAGCCACGTCCCACTGCGGGCCGTTGGTCTGAGAGACCAGTTCCAGGTCGTCGATCGTGTGGTAGCCCGCATCGATCGCGCCGTACCAGCCGTTCGGCTCAGCCGCCGCGACGCCGGCCGACAGGGCCAAGGCCCCGGCAGCGCTCGTCGCCAATATGAAAGTCTTAACGCGCATGGGTGGATCCCCTCCGCAGCCCAAAATGAATCTTTGACGGCGTGAGCCGCCGCTAAGCTCTCATAACAGCCCCGCTCGCCAAGGTCGATACGCTCAAACAGCGAACAGCGTACAGCGTGGCTGCCGCGCTACACGAAGACGCGAGGCCTGTCTCCAGACCCGTTTCAGCCCGTTTTCGTGGTTCGGAACGGAAAAAGGGCATCGCAAACGGCGAATTCGGCCGGCGTGTCGACGTCCCAGCTGCGCTCGAACGGCATGGGCCAGGCCAGGGCGCCCTCGGACTGGAAGGTGCGGTCGCGTAACAATATCTCCGGCCGTCCGACGTAGACGGCACCGTTGACGACGACGGTCCTGTCCAGACCGGCGACACCGGGCCGGTATTGCCCCCGGTCGTCGACCAATCCATAGAAGGTGGTCGGCTTGGGCAGCGGCGAGACGCCGATCACCGCCGGGGCTCCGGTCTCGTCACACAGGGTGATGGCACCGTCGATGTCTCCGGCGATTCGCAACGGCGACGTGGGCTGCAACAGCACGACATAGTCCCAGCGACCGCCGATCTGCTCGAGGGCATGCTCGATGGCGTCCACGACGGCGGCCGCTGGACCCGAGAGATGATCGGGACGCAAGAACGGCGGCGGCCACCCCATGGCGGCGGCCGTCGCCGCCACGGCCGGATCGTCGGTGGAGACGACGAGGTGGTCGATCAGGCGCGATTCCGCCGCCGCTTCCAGCGTCCAGGCCACCATGGGACGACCGGCGAGCATCCGGGCGTTTTTCGCGACCAGCCGTTGCGAGCCGCCGCGCGCGGGGACGATGGCCAGGACTCGCCGGCCATTGATCATGCGCCGTTCGCCCCTTGCGCCCGGATCACGCCCAGGGGTCGTAAAGCGGGAAGCCGTCGAGGCTCATGCCGGGTTCTTGCAGCAACGTCAGCTGTCCGTTCGGTCCGTGGACGATCAACGGGTTGGACTCCATTTCGGCCAGCACGCCGCGCAGGAACGTCATGCCATCCGAGCCGGGCAGGACCAGCGGCCCGCCATCGTCGATCAGGCCCGGCTGGATCTGCGGACCGTCACTGTCGCTGATCGTCAGCACGAAGTCGTCGTCGCGCAGGCCGGGCTGGACCTGCGGACCATCACTGTCGCTGGTGGTCAGCAGGAAGTCGTCGTTGATCCATGGCTGGACCTCGGGCCGGGCGTCGGCGGTCTTCAGCTCGAACGCCGCCGGCAGGACCAGCGGATCGTCGTCGATCAGGCCCGGCTGGACCTGCGCATCGACACTCGCCGTCTTGTCGACCGGCTCGAGCGGGGCCGGCGGCGGGGTGAGGATGATCGCGACCCCATTGCTTTGCATCAATCGCTCGACACTCGTGACGAACATGCTGCCGTCGCGGTTCGCAACAGAATCGACGATCAGATAACCGGCACCCTGGGCTGTGATCGTGTAGTCCGTACCGACGCCGGAAAGAACAACGGTGTCCTGACCGGCACCGCCCTGGATCTGGTCCGTACCGCCGCCGCCGCGCAGGACATCATCGCCGGCACCGCCGATGATCAGATTGTTCAGCGCATTGCCGGATCCGGTGAAATTTCCCGTCCCGCCGAAGATCAGATTCTCGACATTTGCGCCGAGCGTATAGCTGTTGATGCGGGCCTCGACCGTGTCCGCTCCCGCGCCCGCCGCCTCGACCACCGTATCGGCGGCCTGGAGCACATAGTAGTCGTCGCCGAGACCGCCGTACACCTCGTTGGCCGCGCCGGCACCGCCGAAGATGATGTCGTTTCCGCCCAGGCCCAGCAGGACGTCGCGCTGGGTTCCGCCTCGAATCGTGTTCGCCCCGTCGTTGCCGACGCCGGTGAAGGTTCCGGTCCCGCCGTATGTCAGGTTCTCAACATTGACCCGCAGGATGTGTGAGGGGATGCGCGCCTCGACCGTGTCGATCCCCTCCCCGAAAGCCTCGATGATCGTGTCGTTGGCTTCAACGACATAGTAGTCGTCGCCGACGCCACCGTGCAGTTCGTTGGACGCACCCGACCCGCCGAACAGGATATCGTTGCCGTCCCGACCCAGGAGGGTGTCGCGCTGGCTGCCCCCGCGAATGGTGTTGCCGAGCACGTTGCCGACGCCGGTGAAGGTTCCGGCACCCGTGTAGGTCAGGTTCTCGACATTGTTGGACAGATTGAGCTGGAACAAGGCGGTCTGGACCAGATCAGTCCCCTCGCCCGCGTTCTCGACGATGGTGTCCCCCCGTACCTCAACCACATAGATGTCATCGCCGAGGCCGCCGTAGAGTTCGTTGGCGGCGCCGGAGCCGCCGCGGATCACATCGTTGCCGCCAAGGCCGAGGATCACATCCCGGCCCAGCCCGCCGGACAGTACGTTATCCCCGTTGCCCCCCCGGATGAGATCGTCGAAGGCCGAGCCGATGATGTTCTCGATACTGATGAAGGTGTCCGACGCCCCGTCGCCGTCATTGGTTGCGACAAGGTCTAAAAGCACCCGGACGCCGGCCGCCGCGCCGCTGTAGTCGGCGGTGTCGCTGCCGGCTCCGCCGTCGAGCGTGTCACTGCCAGCCCCACCGGCCAGCAGATCGTCGCCGTCTCCGCCGTTGAGGGTATCGTCACCGGCGAGACCGAAAATTATGTCATTGCCGCCCAAGCCGTTGATGGTGTCCGCCTGCGCGGTTCCGTTCAGCGTATCGGGCGCAGCGGTGCCGTTGATAGCGCCGCCCAAAGGCGCGCCGGCGATGTCGAACAGACCGTCGGCGAATTTCAACCGCTCGACGTTGGTTACCGAATCCGTACCGTCGGCCCCGGAGATGGTGGTCACCCCCGACAATGTGCTGATCGTGTAGGCCGCGCGGTTGCCGCTGAACTGGGCCGTATCCGTCCCGTCGCCGCCGTTGATCGCATCGTTGCCGCCGCCGCCGGTCAGGGTGTCGTCGTCGGCCCCGCCGTTCAGCGTGTCCGCGCCGGTGCCGCCGTTCAGGGTGTCGGCGCCGGCGTCGCCGTTCAGGGTCGAGCCGAGCAGCAGGACCGGAACCGGCGTCTGGCTGGGGCTCGAAACGTGCAACTGGTAGGTGCCGCCCGCTGTCGGTGGTCCCGAGGTGAAGGTCCCCCCGCTATTGCTGATCCACTGCGCGATCTGGATGTAATAGGTTCCGGCGGCGGCGAAGGTGTGGGTCAGAAACGAGTCGGTCGACGGGCCGCCGTCGGCGTTGTTGTCGTCATTGTTGGCCAGTTCGACGCCCTCGCCGGTCTGCAGGCGCAGGGTGCTGTCGAAGCTGGCGTTGTCGATGTCGAAGGTCACCGTCTCGCCGGCGGTGACGGTGATGGCATAGAACTCGACCCCGCCATGGGTCGTGGCCACGACGGTGGCGTGCGGAATCGAGGATGAGCTGCCGATGGCCGGGTTGGTCAGCAGGTCGAAGGCACCGGTCAGGGAAATCGCCGTGGCGATGCTGCCGTTGGCCGTGCCGTTGCCCTTGACGATGTCCGGGGCACCGCCGCCCTGTCCCGGCGTGCCGGCGTGAAGCTCGTCCGCGCCGCCGCCGCCGCTGAGGGTGTCGATGCCGCCGCCCCCGCGCAGTACGTTGGCGTTCGCATCGCCGGTCAGGGTATCGGCGAAGGCCGTGCCGGTCACGTTCTCGACCAGCGAAAGTGCGTCCGAGCCGGCGCCGCCCGAGGCGGTCCCGGCCGCGAGGCTGACGGTCACGCCGGTGCCTGCACCGGTGTAGTCCGCCGTATCGTTACCCGCCCCGCCGTTCAGCGTGTCATTGCCGAGGCCGCCGATCAGTATGTCGTCGCCGTCGCCGCCGTTCAGCGTGTCGGCGCCGGAGCCGCCGTTCAGATTGTCGTTCCCGGCCAGGCCGTTGATGATGTCGTTGCCGCCGAGGCCGCCGAGGGTATCCGCCAGGGCCGTGCCATTGATGGTCTCGTTGGTGATGTCGCCCCCGACCACCAGGCCGCCGGTCGGCGCCGCCGCTATGGTCTGGTCGGTGAACCGCAGGAATTCGACATTGGTCACGGTCACGTTCTGGCCGTTGCCGGTGATCGTGCCGACCTGGCCGTTCCAGGCGACGGTATAGGCGGCGCGCGCGCCGGAGAGCGCGACCGTATCGGTCCCGAGCCCGCCGTCGACCACGTCCGTGCCGGTGTTCGGCGTGAAGAGGTTGTTAGCCGAGTTGCCGCGGAAGGTGTCCGAGCCGCTGCCGCCGATGGCGTTCTCGATCACCGCCCCGAGGGCGATGGAGACGTTACCGATCAGGCCGCCGACGCTGGAGAAGGCCCCCTGGCGCAGATCGATGACCTGGCCGTTGTTGAAATAGCCCGAGAAGTCGAGCGTGTCGGTCCCGCCGGCGTCCCAGACGGAGAAGATCATCGCGCCGCTGGCGTTGGCGACGTTGAACCAGGGCTGGCTGACGTTGGCATTGAAGCCATAGATCGTGTCGCCGGTACGGGTGCTCATATTGGCCCCGTACAGACGCTGCACAGCGGCGATATCGTCCAGCAGGGGCGAGGAGGCATAACGTCGCGGACCCGCGCCGTCGGTGCGGAAGTCAGCGCCGGTTTCCCGCTCGCTGAAATAGCTCATCACCGTGTATTGGAGGGAGTCCTCATAGTAGATGGCACTCTCCGAATAGGTGACGCTGCCTTCCGCGCTGGCGTTGTAGGCGGCCGGGTGGCTTAGACCGATGGCGTGGCCGATCTCGTGCAACAGGGTCAGCGCGCCATAGCCCTGCTGGACCGGTGCCGCATTGTAGGACAACGAGTTGTTAATCCAGATGTCGCCCTGGACCTGGCCGAAGCCCGCCGCACCGGGCATGCCGCCGGGCAGATAGGCGAAGGCGGCCGCGCCGTCCTGGCCGCTGGAATAGTTGCCCAGCAGTATGGTGGCGTTGTTGGAAAACTGGCTGCCTGCGTTCTGGACGCGCTGGAAGGTGATGCCGGCCACGTCGGACCAGGCGGCGAAGGCTGAGAGGGCGGCGCCGATCTGGGTGGCGTTGAACTGCGAGAAGCCCGTCGTGTCGGTCGGCATGGTGGTGACCGTGTCGCGGAAGGCGAAGGTCACCGTGGTGGCCGTACCCAGCCCGTTGGACCAGCTCTGGTTCGAGCGGGTGATCTGCGCGCCGGCATCCAGGGTGTCCAGCGACGGCTTGCCATTGGGGCCGAACACGCCCCGGTCGTCCGCGTTAAGGAAGCCCAGGGAGCCGCCGCCGTCGGTGCCGTCGTTGGGCCCGTGGAACCGGGCGCAGCAACCGCAAATCTGATAGCTGGCGATCGCCCCGAAGG
>JBBQTX010000148.1:0-5464 GCA_038234475.1 Caulobacterales bacterium
GGGCCCGACAGGAAGATCGTGCGGCGCGTCCGGCCGGGATGGCGGGCGAAGGCGAAGGCCAGCTGCCAAGTGAAGGAAATCCAGCCCTCGATCATGCCGTCGAACACGCCGGACCAGTCGTCTGCGGGGGCGGAGCGGACCACGCGCACGAGACTGGTCGCCGCGCCGGTCGCCTCGACCTCATAGCGGTCGTCGACGCCCTCGAATGTGACCACCCGCCGGGCCTCGTCGGCGGAGGCGTGGGTAATGAAGATGAAGTCGATCTCGTCCTTCAGGCCGTCGGCATCCCAGCCGAACCAGTTCCTGATCAGCTGCGGATCGCGCAGGGCGGCCCAGACGGCATCGGCGGGGGCGGGCACGGTAACCTCGACGAGGACGTGGTCTTCCATGGGCTTGGCGGCTTCGGTCATGGCGGTCAGTTCCTGGCTGGAGCGGCTCCGGATGTCGCGGGATGGGCCGCGCTGGTCAGACTTGGCAGCGAGATCAAGGTGTCAAACAGCCGTCACGCGGAAGGGCGCACATCCCGCGACGCCCGCTCGAGAACCGTCGCCGGCGACTCTCCCGGGGCCACCTCGGCCACCCCGACCTCGAACTCGACCACGAACGGCGGCCGGTCGGTGCCTGCGTCGAAAGCCGTGCAGCCGATGACCGCAGCGATCCGGTCGGCGGCGATGCGTCCGGCCGGACCCTGGGTCGCGGGCAGGGCCAGGGCGAAGACGTCGGGCGACAGGCGGGCCGCGGTGTCCTCGGTGCGGATCAGGTGCGAAACCATGGCGCCGATCTGAGGCAGGGCCCGGTCGAGCCAGCCGCCCCGGCGGGCCTCGACCACCGCTTCGGTGTCGGACACCCGCAGCACGGCGACGGACAGCGGCCGCCGACGCAGACGGGCCCCCTCGGCCACGCGGGCCAGATGGCTGGCGAACAGTTCGGGCGTGAACAGGCCGGTGGACGGATCGGTCAGGCCGGAACCCCGCGCGCTCTCCAGCGCCTTGCGGATGGCGATATGGCGCCGATGGGCCCGGGCGAGGGCGGCGATCCGCTCGGCGGTCTCGTCCTCCGGCGTGTCGGCGGCGGCGACGTCGGCGAAACCGCGGTTGTAAAGTTCGGACAGATTGATCTCGCCCGAGCCGCGCAGATAGAGCACCGCCGGGATGTGATACAGGCGGGTGTTGCGCTTCATGCCCGAGGCGATGGACAGGGCCGGGGCGTGATCCTCGGCCCCCCACAGCACGGCGGCGTCGAACGGTCGCTCGTGCAGATAGTCGAAGGCGGTATAGGGCGTGGGCGCGGCCACGACCTCGCAGCCGCGCGCGGTCAGGGCGTTGGACAGGGCCAGGAAGTGACGGTCCGGCTTGCCTGCTGCCAGCACGCGCAGCGGCGTGGTGTCGGCGGCATGCGCCGGCAGCGGTTCTCCACGGGCCGCGAAAGTGGCCTCACGCAGCGATACCTCTTCCTCGGCGATGGCGGCGCGGACCAGGTTTTCCAGCCGCAGCGCGGCCTGGGCGGCGTGGGGCGCCACCGACATGACGATCTCTGCGAGGCCGGGCTCCCAGTCGGACGCGTCCGGCCCGATGGCCAGCACGGGCAGGCGACGGGGCGAGACGGTCTGCCGCAGCGCGATGATCCCTGCGGCGGCGTCGGGTATCCGGGCGTCGAGTATCACCGTCTCGAGCGGCCAGTCGATCAACACCTGGATGGCGCCGGCCAGCGAGCGGGCCGTGACCGTGCGCCAGCCGAGCGCGTCCAGCCCCTGACACAGGGGGCCGATCAGGCCGTCGTCGGGAGCGACGACCAGAATGCGCGGATCGGAATCCAAGGATGTAATCTCCAGCCCGCGCCCAGCTCCGGGCGCGAGGTGCATGACGGCGGACCATAGCGACGGCGGGCGCCGCGAAGCAACGGTCGTGATCCGGTTTCTCCAGTCGTTGGTCCAGGCCTTTCAGCCGCTTCGCTTTCCCCGATGCCGAATTGCGGTATGGATGAAGGCTCGGGCGGCTGCGGGGACCGGTTTGCAAGCTAAATCAGATATCGAAGCGGCCGCGCGCTGGGCCACTCCCTTGTTGTGGGGGCGGCTGTCGGTGAAGGCCTTCACGCGCAGCTGGGGCCGCGACGTGATGCTGTATACGGGCGGGGTGTCCTTCTTCGCCCTGCTGGCGGTATTTCCGGCGATCGCGATCCTGATCGGCTTCTACAAGGCCGTGCTGTCCATTGGCCAGGTCAGCGAACAGGCGGCGGCGCTGGCCGACGTCATGCCGGCCGCCGCGCGGGCCATCTTCCGCGCCGAGATCGAACGTCTGGCCAATGCTTCGGCCCGCGCGGTGTCGGCGCAGAGTTTCTTCGCCGTGGTCATCGGCGGCTATGCGGCCCATCGTGGCTTCAAGGCCCTGCTGGCGGGTCTGAACCTGATCCACGACGAGACCGAACCGCACGGCTTCTTCAAGTTCAATCTGCTGGCCTTCTTCGTCGCGCTGGCGGCCTTCCTGCTGTTCACCGTGGTGTCGGGCGCGGTCGTGACGTCCAGACTGCTGGAGCACGCCGGCCCCGAAACGGCGGCGGCCGGCGGCGGCGGGATCGCGCTGGACGGCCTGTGGCCGGCGCTGGGCCTCGCGATCGGCCTGACCATGCTCTATCGCTACGCCATGTCGCACCGCGCTCCTGTGGCCTGGGTGCCGTCGATCGCGGGCGGGGTAGTGGCGACGGTCATGTCGACCGTCTCGTCCTGGCTATGCGCCATCTATGTCGAACAGATCGCACCCCTGGGGGCGACCTATGGCTCGGTCGGCGCGGTGGTCGTGCTGCTGATCTGGCTGTCGTGGAACGTCAACGCCATCTTCTACGGCGGAGCCTTCGCCACCGAGATGGAGATCGCGGCCCGGTCGATGGGCGCGCCCGACATCGAGCCCGCCGAGCCCCGTTCGGAAACAGTGGTCAGTCTGTCGGAGCGGCGGGTGTCTCGACCGCGATAGTCAGGACACCGTCGATCTCCTCGATCGAAACGACCCGACCGCCCAGGTCCGCCATCAGGAAAGGCACGTCGATCCGTACCATCGGATCGCTGGCCAGCAGGGTCAGGCGGACGTCCGGCCCCGCCAGACGCATCGCCTTCTGCAGCATCAGGCTGGGCGTCGGACAGCGGTGTCCCCGGGCATCGACGATCATCCGCCGATCTGCTTCAGCAGCAGACGCAGCGCCACGCGTACCGACTCCAGCCGGATGACCTCCCTGCCGGGATCGCCGAAGCGCCGTTCGACGTGAAGGCGGCCCTGCGGACCGATGGCGGCGAAATGGACCAGACCCACCGGCTTGTCCGGCGAGCCGCCGCCGGGTCCGGCGATGCCGGTGACGGAGACCGACATGGTCGCGTCGGACCGGGCGATCGCGCCCTCTGCCATGGCGACGGCGACGCTCTCCGAGACCGCGCCTTCGACCGCGATCAGAACCTCGGGTACGTCCAGCATCCCGGTCTTGGCGGCGTTGCTGTAGGTGACGAAACCCCGCTCGACGACCGCAGACGAGCCGGCGATCGCCGTCAAGGCACCGGCGACAAGACCGCCGGTGCAGCTCTCGGCCGTGGCGATCCTGTGGCCATGCTCCGCCGCCGCTTCGATGACCTGCTGGGCGAGGGCCTGGATATCGTCGGGGAACATTGGGGGGCTTTCCGAAGAGGGCGCGAGTCGGTCTAGGGTGTCGGGCGCGCCGGACGGGCGACAGCATACGGGGCGGGCATGAGCGACACCATCAGCGACGCGATCCGGGGATCCGGCGGCGATGCGGCGTCTCCGGGAGCGCCGGCCGACCGCCTGACGCCCATTCTGTTTGCGGTCGCCATCTTCACCTCGGCCTCGCTGGTGTTCGTGGTGCAGCCGATGGTGACCAAGCTGGTGCTGCCGATGCTGGGCGGCTCTCCGGCGGTGTGGAATACCGCCATGGTCTTCTTCCAGACCGCGCTGCTGGCCGGCTACGGCTACGCCCACCTGCTGCAACGGATCGGGTCGATGAAAACCCAGGTGGCGATCCATCTGGGGCTTCTGCTTCTCGCGGCCCTGTTCCTGCCGCTGCAGATCAATGCCGTTCTCGGCGACCCGGACCCGGCGGCGCCGATCGGCTGGCTGCTGACGACGCTGGCGCTGTCGGTCGGCGCGCCGTTCGCCGTGCTGTCCGCCACGGCTCCCCTTTTGCAGGCCTGGTATGCGCGGGTGCGGGCCGGTCACGCCGACGGCAAGAACCCCTATGTCCTTTACGCCGCCTCCAATCTGGGCAGCTTTCTGGCCCTGTTGTCCTATCCGGTCCTGATAGAGCCGCTGGCTTCCCTGTCGGGACAGACACTCGGTTGGACCGGCGGCTATGCCGCCTTCATCGTAATGGTGGTGGTTCTCGCCGGCGTGGTCTGGAGCCGTCGTCTGGATCGCTCGGTCGAGCCGGCGCGGCTGGACAGGAGCCCGCCGATCCCGTGGCTCGAGAAGGGCCGATGGGTCCTGTTGGCGGCGGCACCGTCCAGCCTGATGCTGGGCGTCACGGCCCATCTGTCGACCGATGTCGCCTCGGCCCCCTTCCTGTGGGTCGTCCCCTTGGCCCTGTATCTGCTGACCTTCATCATCGCCTTCCAGGCGCGACCCTGGATTCCGCTGCCCATCACCCTGGTGATCGCAGGAGCCATCGGCGCGGTCTGCGTCGGCCTGACGGCCTTCCGCTCCGGCTTCTGGCCCCTGCTGGTGGCGCTTCAGCTCGGGACCTTCTTCTTCCTCACCCTCATGTGCCACCAGGTTCTGGCCAAGCGCAGGCCGTCGCCGGACCGGCTGACCGAATTCTACCTGCTGATGTCCCTCGGCGGCGTGGTCGGCGGGGCCTTTACCGCCCTGGTCGCGCCTGTGATCTTCAACGACGTCTGGGAGTATCCGCTGATGCTGGTGCTGGTCGGGATCGCCCGTCCTTGGCGGCGCGATCCGGTCCAGCGCTGGGAAATCTACACCTTCGTGGGAGCGGCCCTGCTCTGCGCCGTGCCGCCTTTGATGACGGCTGCGTTCGACGCCGACTGGGACCTGGCCTGGTCCTTCATCCGCAACTCGGCGCTGAGCATGGAGAATGTGACCCTGCTGATCCTGATGTTCCCGATGATCGGCGCCTTCCTGCTGCGGGATCGGATGCCGGCCTTCGTCGTCCTGCTGTTTCTGATCACCCTGTCGGCCCAGCATGTCGCGGCCGGCAAGTCAGCCGCCTTCACCGGCCGCAGCTTCTTTGGGGTCATGCGGGTCGAGAACCGGCCGGATCCCGAAATGGGGGGCGACGTCAACGTCCTGACGCACGGCACGACCCTGCACGGTTCACAGGCGCGAGCGCCCGCGCAGGCCTGCGAGCCGACGCTGTACTATGCGCCGGTCACGCCGCTGGGGCAGTCGGCCCTGATGCTTCAGTCGCGGGGCCAGCCGGTCAGTATCGGCGTCGTCGGCCAGGGTTCCGGCTCGAT
>JBBQTX010000149.1:0-5455 GCA_038234475.1 Caulobacterales bacterium
ATAGCTGCGCCATTGCTCGGGATAGCCGATCTTCACGCCAAAGCGGCTCATCTTGTACAGCGCCTGCCGGCGGGTTTCCGGGCCCATCCACTCCAGCCCCTCAATACGGGCGGTCATGGCGCGGCGCAGATTGCCGACCAATTCCTCCATCTGGACCTTGGACCCGGCCGGGAAGTGGCGCGAGACATATTCCTGGCCCAGCGACTCGCCCAGCGAGTTGTCCACCAGCTGGACGCCCCGCTTCCAGCGCGGCCGGTTCTCGGGCTGGCCATTCAGGACCTTGCCGTAGAAGTCGAAATTGGCGTCGACGAAGGCCTGTGACAGACAGGGCGCGGCCTGGTCGATGACGTGGAAGGCCTGCCACGACTGCAGGGTCGCGACCGGCGTCTCGGCGAAGACGCGGGCCATGCCGGGGAAGGCGGTGTTGTTGGTGGCGATCAGGGTCGGGACCTGGGCCACGCCGGCGCCGTCGGCCCAGGCGGCCCAGTCGAAGCCCGGCGCGGCGGTCGCGAGGTCTGCCACGGTCGTCGGATTGTAGATCTTGTCGATCTGTCGGTTCTCGACCTGGGTCCAGTGCTGTTCGGCGATGCGGGTCTCGAAGGCGACGATGTCGGCGGCGGCGGCCTCGGCGTCGGGCCAGCCGCCCAAGGTCAGCGCTTGGGCGACATAAACCTGATAGGCGGCCTTCTGGGTCGCGAAACTCTCCTGCAGATAGTATTCGCGGTCGGGCAGGCCGAGACCGCCCTGACCGACATAGGCTGCGGTCCGGTCGGGCTGTTTCAGATCCTCGAAGGTGCCGATACCGAACAGGCTCGAACCGAAACCACTCTGGGTGCGGCCCATCAGGGCCGCGATTTCAGTGCGGGTGTCGGCGGCGCGGACCTCGGCCAGATCGGCCTGAAGCGGACCGGTGCCCAGACGCTCGACTGTCGCCTCGTCCATGAAGCTGCCGTAGAAGGCACCGATGCGGGCGGCCTCGGGGCTGGAGGTCGGAGCGGCCGCGCTCTCCTCGATCAGGGCCTTAAGATTGTCCTGCGAGCGGTCGTAGAGCATGTCGAACACGCCGTAGGAGGTCTTGTCCCCGGGGATCGGCGTGGTCCGCAGATAGGTCCCGTTGGCGAACCGGTTGAAGTCGGTACCCGGGCGGACGGCGGTGTCCATGCCGCCAACGTCGAAGCCGAACGCGCCGATCTCGGCCTGGGTCGCGGACGGGATCTCGACGATCGGCGGGGCGGTCTGGGCCTGGACCATGCCGGCGGCGAGGGTGAGGACGGCGCTCGCCGCGCAGGCCATGAGACGAAGTCTGAGCATGAGAGCCACCGTTGAAGTGCGGCGGCACGCTGCCTCACGGTCTCGCTCCTGTCGCCGGAAAAGTCGTCAGACTGCCAAGTTCTAATCCAGCGCGCGGCAGAAGGCGGCCAAGGCGCGGGGGTAGAGTTCGTGCTCCGCCGTCAGCACCCGTTGCGACAGGGAGGCGGGGGTGTCGTCGGCGAGGACCGGAATGCTGGATTGATCAAGGACGCGGCCCTCGTCCACGCCCTCGCTGACCAGATGTACCGAACAGCCGCCCTCGGCGTCGCGAGCGGCGAGGGCGCGGGCGTGGGTGTCGAGCCCCGGATATTTCGGCAACAGGCTTGGGTGGATGTTCAGCATCCGCCCGGCCCAAAGCCCCACCAGCCAGGGCGTCAGGACCCGCATATAGCCGGCCAGGGCCACGACCTCGATGTCATGCGCCTCGAGCACGGCCTGAACGGCTCTCTCGTGCGCCTCGCGGTCGCGGCCGAAGGGGCCGTGTTCGACGACGGCCGTGGCCACGCCCTTGGTCTCCGCCACGGCCAGGCCGCCTGCATCCGCCTTGTTCGAGATCACGACGGCCACGTCGAAAGGCGCCGCCGCATCAGTGCCGGCGTCGATCAGGGCGGCCATGTTCGAGCCGGCGCCGGAGATCAGCACGGCGACGCGAACGCAGCCGGGGCGGTTTGGGGGCATCAGTTCGCCGGGCGCGGGGCCGGGTCCCCGACCGAAACGAACGACCCCGCCGGTCCGGGAAACACCACGGGGCTCTCATAGCCGTCGTCGGAGACCGCCGAGACGCCGAAGAAGAAGTCGTCGATGACAATACCGGGCAGGACCAGTTCGCTCGCCGACCCGGCCCAGCGGCTGCGGGTCCACTGGGGTGCGGTGGTCGAACGCCACCAGACGCGATAGCCCGCCGCACCCGGAACCGCCTGCCATTTGATCGTGGTGTCGGGCTTGACCGCCCCTTCGATTGTCACGCCCAGCGGGCTGGCCGGCGCGTTGGCCAGGGCCGCCATCGAGACGATATTCAGACGCGCGACCTGGCCCAGGTAGTCGAAGTCCACGCCGTCGATGGTGTCGCCGTAGTGGACACCGCTCTCGATGCGGACGTCCTGGTGCTGGCGGTCATAGTTTTCGGCCCCTTCGGATATTCGCACGGCAGGGAAGCCGGCGCGCAGCATCTCGACCTGGTCGCCGCCGCGGCCGTAACGGTCGGTGCGATAGATCATCTCGACATCGAAATTGGTCAGGTAGCGGTCGGCCATGCCGTCCACGAACCGGGCCAGGTTGCGGGATGAGGAATCGACTTCGCCGCCGTTGTAGCGCCGCCGCTCTTCCTGAGCCTCGGTCTCAACGGTCTTGGTGCCTTCCGAGAACACGCGAACGCGGGTGGTGTCGCGCACACCGGACTGGCCCTCGGAATTGCCGACGATGTCGTTGTTGAGATTGGCCTCGACCCGCCAGCCCTGCGCCCGGGCATAGTCGGCCAGAATCTTGCCGCCAAACAGGCCCTGTTCCTCGCCCGACAGCACGGCATAGACGAGGGTGGCGTCGAACCGGTGTCTGGACAGCACCCGCGCCGCCTCCAGCACCGCAGCCACACCCGAGGCGTCGTCATTGGCACCGGGGGCGTCGTCGGTGAAGTTCGCCACATCGGTGACCCTTGAATCGATATGGCCCGAGATGATTATGACCCGGTTCGGGTCGCCGGTGCCGCGCTGGATGGCGACCACATTCACGACCTCGGTCGGCGTCGGAATGCGCGCCGCCGTGATGGTGTCCGACGGGGTGACGATCGTCAGGCAACCGCCGCAGTCGCCGCTGATCTGCTCGAACTGCGCCTGGGCCCAGCGCCGCGCCGCGCCGATGCCGCGGGTGTCGGAGGCGGTCTCGGACATGGTGTGGCGGGTGCCGAAGCCGACCAGGGCGGTGATGTCGGCCCGCATCCGGTCCGGCTGAACATCCCGGGTCAGGCCGTGCAACAGGGCGTGCTCCCGGGCGGCGGGCGTCTGGGCCACGGCCCCGGTCGCCGAAACAAGCATCAGCCCGACAAGGGTGATCGACAACGCGCGCATGGGCGGACCTCGAGATAAGGAAGGTCGCGGACCTTGCCGGGCGCGGGTCCGCCGGTCAACGACTCGACCCCACCCCGGCCCGGGCCCGCTTGCGCTTAACTGCGTGACCGGAAACAGTGACGGGTCCGTTCCGGAGACCGCCGTCCATGCTTGTCCTTGCCCTTGCCGTCTCGCTTGCCGCCGCGGCCCAGGCCCCCGAGGTGATGACGCGCAGCGTGCTGACCGACGTCTGCCTGCCTTTCGTGGCTGGCGAGGACCCGCAGGGCCCGCTCGACTTCCTCGGTTTCGTCGGTCCGGGCCAGGGCGAGACCCGCCAGCTCCAGACCGAGGATTCGGCCTACATCGTCCGGCTGTCGGCGTCCGACGGCGAGGCCAGCGGCGACACCCGCCGGACCTGCGTGATCGTGCCGCGGCGCGGTGGGATGGACGCCGCGCTCTCGGCGGTGGGCCGGCCGTTGCTGGATGCGGGCTTCGTCGCCGAGACCGGCCTGCCCGCCGACCGCCCGATCTGGACCAGGGGCGGCGTCACGGTATCGTTGCGCCAGAACGAGGGCCGCTCGGTGGTGATCCGGGTCTCCTACAGCGGTCTGGACGCTGAAGCCGGCTAGATAGTTTCCAGTTGGCCGCAGACGAAGGCGGCTTCGCCGGCGTTCAGCAGTGCTTCCAGCACCGGCTCGGCGTTCTCTGGGGCGACCACCAGGATGAAGCCGACGCCGCAGTTGAAGGTGCGGCGCAATTCGTGGTCGGAGATTCCGCCGACCTCGCCCAGCCACTGGAACACCTGCGGCACGGGCCAAGCGTCCCAGTCGAATGAGGCCTGCAGGCCTGCGGCGATGCAACGGGGCGGATTCTCGATCAGTCCCCCGCCGGTGATGTGGGCCGCGCCCTTGACCAGTCCGGCCTTCATCAGCGGCAGCACCGGCTTCACATAGATGCGGGTCGGCTCCATCAGGGCCTGCGCCAGGGTGCGGTCGCGGGCGAAGGGGGCGTCGTCGGCCCATGACAGGCCCGAGGCCTCGACCACCTTGCGGATCAGCGAATAGCCGTTCGAATGGGGGCCGGATGACGCAAGGCCGATAATGATGTCGCCCGCCGCTTGCCGGTCCAGATAAGGCAGGGCGTGGCCGCGCTCGACCGCGCCCAGCGAGAAGCCCGCAAGGTCGTAGTCGCCGCCTTGGTACATGCCAGGCATCTCGGCGGTTTCGCCGCCGACCAGAGCGCAGCCGGCCTGACGGCAACCCTCGGCGATGCCGGCGACGACGCGTTTGGCGGCGTCGATCTCCAGCTTGCCGGTGGCGTAATAGTCGAGGAACAACCGCGGCTCGGCCCCCTGGGCCAGCAGGTCGTTGACGCACATGGCGACCAGATCGATGCCGACACCGTCGTGGCGTCCGGTCTCGATGGCGATCTTCAGCTTGGTGCCGACGCCGTCCGTGGTGGCGACGATCAGCGGGTCGACGAACCCGGCTGCCTTCAAGTCGAACAGCGCCCCGAAGCCGCCCAGCGACGCCTCGGCGCCGGGCCGACGGGTCGACTTCGCCAGCGGCTTGATGGCCTCGACCAGCATTTCGCCGGCGTCGATATCGACACCCGCATCGGCATAGGTCAGCCCGCCGTTCTGGCCGTTGCGCGGGTTGTCGGGGGTGTCGCTCATCGGTCACGGGCCTGAATCAGTGGGCGGATTTCTGCGGCGGCTCTTGCCACAACCACGTCGCGCGGGGCTATAGCATCCGAATGAAGCCGATAACCACTACCGAGGCTCTGCGCGAGTTCTGCGCCCGCCTCGCCGACCAGCCCTTCATCACCGTCGACACCGAGTTCATGCGGGAGACGACCTATTGGCCCCGCCTGTGTCTGATCCAGGCCGCGTCGGCCAAGGACGCGGCCATCATCGACCCGATGGCCGAGGGTCTGGACCTCGAGCCCTTCCTCGACCTGCTGCGTGATCCGAAGATCATCAAGGTCTTCCACGCCGCGCGTCAGGACACCGAAATCTTCGTCAAGCTGGGGGCCATGCCCAAGCCGATGTTCGACACCCAGGTCGCGGCCATGGCCGCCGGCTTCGGCGATCAGGTCTCGTA
>JBBQTX010000150.1:0-5433 GCA_038234475.1 Caulobacterales bacterium
GGCCGATGACTCGACCGGCGTGGCGGCGGTGCTGGAGGCGGTGCGGGCTATCCGCGCGCGCGGGTCGACCGACCGCACCCTGGTCGTGCTGCTGACGGATTCCGAAGAACTGGACCTCGACGGCGCCCGCGCCTTCTGGGGCGGCCATCCCTTGCGCGACCGCATCGGCGCGGTGATCAACCTCGAGGCGCGCGGCGGCGGCGGTCGGGCCATGATGTTCGAGACGGGGCGCGGCAATGCCGGGACCATCGCCCTGTTCGGCCGCCATGGTGTGCGGGCGACCGGCGGCGTCACATCAAACTCGCTCGCGGTGTTCGTCTATGAGGCCATGCCCAACGGCAGTGACTTCACCATCCCCAAGGAACGCGGAGTCCAGGGCATCAACCTGGCCTTCATCGGCCGACCCGAACAGTATCACACGGCGGCCTCCACGCCCGAGGCGCTCGACCAGGGCAGCGTCCAGCATATCGGGTCGCAGGCGCTGGAGACGGCGGACGCCCTGTTGCGCGCGCCCGCCCTGCCCGCCGCGACGGCCAATCTGGTCTATGCCGACCTGTTCGGCCAGGTCATCGTCGGCCATCCCCCGGTCATGGGATGGGGGCTGCTGGCGTTGGCCTTCGCCGCCCTCGGCGTGGCGGCCTGGCGCGCCAGAACCGCCGGCCTGACCTTCGCCGACGCCGGGCGCGGCCTGATCGACGGACTGTGGTTCGTCGCGACCGGCCTGGTGCTGACCCATGCGGTGCGCCTTCTGGCCGGACCCATGTCCGCGCGGGCCGACAGTGCCGACGTCTATTACACCCTGCTGGGCCGGCTGCCGTGGATGGAGGCGGGGACCGTGCTGACGGTGCTGGCGCTGGCGCTCGCCCTGCTGGGTGGACGGACCCGCCCGGACCGCCGGATCGTGGCCGGGGCCATAGCCGCCGCGACCGCCGTGACCCTGGCGTTCGGCGGGTTCGATCCGGTGATCGTCGGGGTCATTCTCGGGGCCGGCGTGATCGCCGTCGGCCTGTCGCTGGTCCCCGGCCTCGCCGCCCGCACGACCTGGGGTGGCTGGACCGGCCTGATCGCCCTGATCCTGGTCTTCGCCACGGCGGCCCAGGCCGTCGCGCCCGAGGCCGCCCTGCTGTTCCTGTGGACCGGCCTGCTGGCCGCCCTGATCGCCGCCGCCGTGGCCTTCGCCGATCCGGGGCTGGGCCGCGCCCGGTCGCTGGCCCCGGTGGCCGTCGTGGTCGTCATCGGCGGCGGCTGGCTGATGGGCCTGTCGCACCCGGTCTTCCTCGGCATCGGCATGGACCTGCCCGGCGTGCTGGTGATCATGGGATTGCTGGTGCTGATGCTGGCGCGACCGCTCGGCCCGGACCGCGCCTCGGCCCGGCCCCTGCTGATGGTGGCGCTGGCGGTTCTGCTGGTCGGCGGAGCCCTGTCCTTCACCGCCCGGATCGTCGAGCCGATGCCGGTGGCCGAGGCCCCAGCCTGATCGGTTGAGGAGGGATCGCTTCGCGATTCCACCGATGCCGTGAATCAGGCTCCCGTATGATGCTGCCCCGGCGGCGTAACCGGCGGGCCCCGGCGGGCGAAGTCACCGGCGAACCGACCAGAGGTCTGCCATGTCCGCCACCCGCACCCGTCCCCGCATCGGCCTGCGCGAAGACCTGAGCCGCCGCCTCGCCATCCTCGCCCCGGTCACCGCCGTCGCCGCCGCCCTCGTCGTCGGCGTCCTGACGGCCTGGTCCAGCAGCCCTGCGGTCGGAGCCACCCCCGCCCCTGCGGCGCCCCCCGGCGAGCTGACCGTCGTCGAACTGTTCACCAGCCAAGGCTGCTCCGCCTGCCCGCCGGCCAACGCCAATCTGGTCACCCTGGCCCAGCGGCCGGACGTTCTGGCGCTCAGCTTCAACGTCACCTACTGGGACCAGCTGGGCTGGAAGGACACCTTCGGCCAGGACGCCTTCACCCGCCGACAGCGCGACTATCAGCGGGGCCTGGCCAACGACAATGTCTGGACGCCCCAGGTCGTGGTCGACGGGCGCGCCCATGTGGTGGGCCAGCAGATCGCCGGGATCGAAGGCCTGATCGGCCGCCACCGCCCCTTCTCCGGCCCGACGGTCCGCTTCAATGCCACGGGCGCGGTCGGCCTCGCCGGCGGCACCGCCCCCGTCGCCCCGGCCGACGTCTGGCTGGTCCGTTACGAGCCCCGCCCGATCGCCGTCCCGGTCGCGCGCGGCGAGAACGGCGGCCGCACCCTGCCCCACGCCGCCGTGGTCCGCGATCTGGTCCACCTCGGCCCGTGGACCGGCGCCACCGTCGGCTACCGCTTCCCGGCCGCGTCGAGACCCGACCTGATGACCGCCGTCCTCGTCCAGGCCCCCGACGGCGGCCCCATCCTCGCGGCGGGGCGTCTTTGACGGCCGGCCCCGGTCCCGTCGCGGCGGGTCAGGGCGGGGCCTGGAACAGGCCCCAGATCAGCACGCCGCCGCCGAGGACCGACAGAGGGGCCAACAGGCGCACGGCGGCGGTCGGAATCCGCGCGGCCCACCATCGCGAATAGGCGGAATGCCAGCGGCGCGGCAGCACCGTCAGGACCACGGCGGACGCCACCAGGAACCACCCGATCACGGCCAGCGCGTCCGGAAACCGCGACACCGGCGCGGCCACGACCAGCACCACCCCAACCACGGTCCGCACCGCCATTTCGCCGAAGTGAACCGGATTGCTGCCACCCATCGCGGCCAGCGCTTTCAACGCCCGACCCGGCGCGGCCCCCATGAACAGCCCCACCGCCATCAACCAGACGCCGGCGAGCGATGCCAGCCATTGTGCCGCTACAGCCATTCCGCGAACGTCCCCGAGTTGGCTGAGGTAAGCGGCCCCCGCAGCGACGCTGTCAAATCCCTACGCTTCCGGCTGGATGGGAAACGGGGGGTCACGTCAGCGGCAATGGTTCAGTCGCCAGCATCGACGAACTGCGCATGATCGAAGCGGTCGCGGCAGGGGCCTACTTTTCGTCTTGGCAGGGCTTGAAGCTGGAATGGCGGTCGAAACGGCTTCATCCGATCCCCGATGCATGGGCCACGATCAACAGTCGCAACTCAATCAGCGGCAAGCGGTCCCTGTCCAACCGCAATGCCAAGCACCCGATGAATGCCGTGGTGAAGTACGCCTATGGGATGCTCTCAAGTCAGATACAGATCGAACTGATTGCAGACGGCTATGACCCCAGGCGCGGGATCATGCATCATGACCGCAAGGAAGCCGACGCGCTGGCGTTCGTGTTCGACATAATCGAACCACGCCGCGCCGAAGTGGATGCCAAGGTGCTCAAGTTCATGCTGTCGTCGGTGTTCACCGGTGCGGATTTTGTTATCCGATCGGATGGCGTCTGCCGCGTAGGCCCGCAACTGGCGCGGCGAGTGTGTCAGGTGGTGGCTGCCTAGAGAAAAACCGGATGAACAGACTGCCGTGGGCAAACAGCAGAAAGTCGGGTTAGCCAGCGTCCCTATCTCTGGAACAAGGAACGTGTTGGAGCGCGCAACCTCTGCGCCCTAAGCTACGACGCGAATTGGAGTGGGCGAATGTCGGAGACCCTGAAGCGTATCGAGGCCTTTGTTGCCTACGCGGCCACCTTAGACGGTGACGAAAAAGGGGAAGCACAGGTTTTCTGCGACCGGTTATTTCAAGGTTTCGGACACAAGGGCTTTAAAGAAGCGGGGGCTACCCTCGAATATCGGATCAAAGCCGACGGAAGCAGCACGAGCTTTGCGGACTTGGTGTGGAAGCCTCGTGTCTTGATAGAAATGAAAAAGCGGGGAGCGAAGCTCTCGAAGCACTACGATCAAGCCTTCAAATACTGGCTGAATGCGGTGCCAGATCGCCCGCGCTACGTTATCCTATGCAACTTTGATTCGTTCTGGATTTACGATTTCGACAAGCAACTGCATGAACCGGTGGACAAGGTCGAACTCACCGATCTGCCGGAGCGCTACTCAGCCCTGAATTTCCTATTCCCGCACGATCCCAAACCCCGGTTCGGCAACGACCGCGAGGCGGTTTCGCTGATTGCCGTCGGCCAGATGACAGAGCTGTTCAAGCTGCTGACACGCTCTGCCCGGCCAAAGGGGAAGCTGGGCCAGAACGTAACGCGGGAGCAGGCGCAGCGATTTTTGCTCCAGCTCGTGGTCGCCTTATTCGCTGAGGATATCGACCTTCTGCCGAAGGACACCGTCTTATCGCTGGTCGAGGATTGTTTAGAAAACAAGCAGAGCCCATTCGACCTATTCGGCGGCTTATTTCACCAAATGAACAATCCGACCCCGGCCCCCGCTGGGCGTTATCAGGGCATCCGCTATTTCAACGGCGGTTTATTCTCCACGGTCGAGCCAATAGAGTTGAGCCGCTTTGAGCTGGAATTGATCGGCACAGAGACCCAAGCCAGTTCGTACCCTCTTCGGGGGTAGTGCCCAGAGTGCGGCTCGTCGGGCCGGTGGCTCTATCCCCCCGCCTCCGAAAAAAGAACATATTGGCAACGAGAACAAAACATGCACATAGTGCGTCTCACACAGGGAGCGGGTCCAGGCGGGTCTCTTCCGAAAACCAGATGGGAATCATGGCAAGGGAGAGCGGCAAGGTGGCATCGCAGGCGGCATTGAAATTGGTGGGCAAGGACGACGGCGACAAGCAGCGCGCGCTCGAGGCGGCGATCGCCCAGATCGACCGGGCCTTCGGCAAGGGCTCGGTGATGAAACTGGGCAAGGGCGGGGTGGTCCAGGAGATCGCCTCGGTCTCGACCGGCTCGCTGGGGCTGGACATGGCGCTGGGCATCGGCGGCCTGCCGCGCGGGCGGGTGGTCGAGATCTATGGTCCGGAAAGCTCGGGCAAGACCACGCTCGCCCTGCACACGGTGGCCGAGGTGCAGAAGGCCGGCGGCACCGCCGCCTTCGTCGACGCCGAACACGCGCTGGACCCCGGCTATGCGCAGAAGCTGGGGGTCAATCTGGACGACCTGCTGGTGTCGCAGCCCGACACGGGCGAGCAGGCGCTGGAGATCGTCGACACCCTGGTGCGGTCGGGCGCGGTCGACATCGTGGTCATCGATTCCGTCGCGGCGCTGACGCCCCGGGCCGAGATCGAGGGCGAGATGGGCGACAGCCTGCCCGGCCTTCAGGCCCGGTTGATGAGCCAGGCGCTGCGCAAGCTGACCGCCTCGATCTCCAAGTCCAACTGTATCGTGCTGTTCATCAACCAGATCCGGCACAAGATCGGCGTCATGTACGGCTCGCCCGAGACGACCACGGGCGGAAACGCGCTGAAATTCTACGCCTCGGTCCGCCTCGACATCCGCCGCACCGGCGCGATCAAGGACCGCGACGAGGTGGTCGGCAACACCACCCGGGTCAAGGTGGTCAAGAACAAGGTCGCCCCGCCGTTCCGCGAGGTCAT
>JBBQTX010000151.1:0-5431 GCA_038234475.1 Caulobacterales bacterium
CCGCGCCGAACAGCGCACCGAACTGGTCGGCCAGCTGCTGGAAGGCGAAGTCCGCGAAGGCGTGGTCAAGAACATCACCGACTACGGCGCGTTCGTGGACCTGGGCGGCATCGACGGCCTGCTGCACGTCACCGACATGTCTTGGAAGCGCGTCTCGCACCCCTCGCAGGTCCTCGCCGTCGGCGACACCGTCAAGGTCCAGATCGTCAAGATCAACCCGGACACCCAGCGTATCTCGCTGGGCATGAAGCAGCTGCAGACCGATCCTTGGGACGGTGTCGAAGCCAAATATCCGGTCGGTGCCAAGATGACCGGCCGCATCACCAACATCACCGACTACGGCGCGTTCGTCGAGCTGGAAGCCGGCGTCGAAGGCCTGGTGCACGTCTCGGAAATGTCGTGGACCAAGAAGAACGTCCACCCCGGCAAGATCGTCTCGACCTCGCAGGAAGTCGATGTGGTCGTGCTGGACGTCGACGCTTCCAAGCGCCGCATCTCGCTGGGCCTCAAGCAGGCCCAGGACAATCCGTGGGATGCCTTCGTGGCCGCCAACCCGATCGGCTCGACGGTCGAGGGCGAGGTCAAGAACGCCACCGAATTCGGCCTGTTCATCGGCCTGGACAACGACATCGACGGCATGGTGCACCTGTCCGACCTGGACTGGAACGTCTCGGGCGAAGAGGCCATCCAGCGCTATCGCAAGGGCGAGATGGTCAAGGCCAAGGTGCTGGACGTCGACGTCGAGAAGGAACGCGTCTCGCTGGGCATCAAACAGCTGGGCGGCGATCCGATCGCGGAAGGCGACACCTACAAGAAGGGCCAGCAGGTCACGGTCACGGTCACTTCGATCGAGTCCGGGGGCATCGAGGTCAAGTTCGGCGAGGATGACGCGCCGGTCTCGGCCTTCATCCGCAAGTCGGACCTGTCGCGCGACCGCAACGACCAGAACCCCGAACGCTATTCGGTCGGCGACCGCATCGACGCCATGATCACCGCCATCGACAAGGCCTCGCGCCGCGTCTCGGTGTCGGTCAAGGCGCTGGAAATGAAGGACGAGGCCTCGGCCATCGAACAGTTCGGGTCGTCGGACTCGGGCGCCTCGCTGGGCGACATCCTGGGTGCGGCCATGCGCGAAAAGGCGGCATCGAAGGAATAGGCCTCAAGCAGCGAGCGACCGCAGAGCCTGTCTTCGGGCTGATCAAGGATCGGACCCGTGGCGAGCGACAGGCCGAACAGGGAACAGGCGGCCGGAGCGATCCGGCCGCCTTTTTCGTCTCTGGCGTGGATGCCCAGGCGGCGAAATTGACGTCGTTTACGTCCGGTAACCGTCATTTCCCGACCGAATCGGTCGTTGGGCCTTTTTCCCCCGTCGCGCGAAGGCTAAGGATGGACTTGCATCCCGTGCCCGGATGCACCCGTATGGGCCTTGTGAAGGCTGAACAGGGCGGGGGCCTGGCCATGATTAAGTCTGAGTTGATCGAAAAGCTCGCTGCCGAGAACACCCATCTGACCCACGCCGAGGTCGAGCGGGTGGTCAACATTGTGCTGGGCCAGATGGTCGAGTCGCTGGGTGCCGGCGGTCGGGTGGAACTCAGGGGCTTCGGTGCCTTTTCCGTGCGGGCCCGGCCGGCGCGGGCGGGGCGCAACCCGAGAACCGGCGAGACCGTCGACGTTCCGGCCAAGGCCGTACCCTTCTTCAAGAGCGGCAAGGAGCTGCGCGAGCGGCTGAACGCCGGCGACGCCTGAAGCCTCAGGCCGTTGAAGTCGCCAGATGATGATCGACCGGCGTGCGAAGCCGGGCTCCGACCGGCACCGGCAACGGCCGCAGGCATAGCGCATAGTCGCCGTCGTACGGCGTGGGTGACCAGAGCGCGGGATCGGGGCTGTCGGGCGCGAACCGGACATGACAATGGCCCCAGCCGCCCTCGCGCCGCGCGCGGCGGCCGAGCGTGCCCAGTCTTTCCAGCAGCCGCGGGTTGATCATCTGGATTCGCACCTTGGCCGCGCCCATCTGCCGGGCCGCGTGCTTGAGGCCCTGGATCAGGGCCGGTATGGCCTCGGCGTCGCCGGCCAAGGCCTCGAGGTCGAGGATTTCCAGCACCGGCGGCTCGAGGGTGTTGGACTTGGCCAGCATCGCCATGGCGTAGCCGGTGATGCCGCCGCCCCGGTCGAAGGCCAGTGCCAGCGGCGGGGCGGTCAGGTCGGGGTCGGTCAGACGCCACCGGAGCGTCGCAGGGCTCCGGTCGGCCAGCAGACGGCCTTCCGCGCGCAGGGCCTCCCAGAATTCGCCGTAGCGTGACTGATCGCGCAGATCGCCCAGCACCGTGACGCCCTTCGGCAGGTCCAGGCGGGGCGTCTTATGCAGCCGGTCGTTCATCAGCCGCTCGCCCCAACGGGATGCGATCCCGGGGGCCAGACGGTGGGCGGCGCGGTAGAGCCTGCCGAATGCCAGCGGCACGGGATCGATGATCCAGCTCAGCTTCAGCGCATGGGTCGGCCCCGGCCAGGCCTTCATGGCGTGCCGGACGTACAGGGGCTGGGACCTCGGATTGGCGTTGAAGACCCAGGCGGCGAACAGGCCGGGCTGACGGCTGAAGGCATCGAGCAGGACACGGCTGGCCCCGCGCGCCCCGGGCGCGACGATGACCGAAAAGCCGGTCGCCCCGTACAGGACACGATCGCCGAGCCAGAAACGCTGGACCAGATTGCCGACGTGGGCGGCCGGTTGTCCGTCGGACCCGTCGGTCACCCAGCCAGCGGGGGCTCCGGCTTCGAGCCGGGCTGGGTTGTCGCGCAGCCAGCGCCAGCCGGCGGCCGAGCGCGCCGGCCAGCCGACCAGGCGGTGCAACGCCTGGATGGCCGGGTCGTCGTCTGTGGTCGTTTCGCGGAACAACATCCGGGTCTCGGTTCCTTTTCGGGGCAGGATCGGCCTTGATGGACGTGGCGACGCATAAATCGGGCCACAGCTGTAAAGGTCGCAAGCGAACAAGCCTGAAACAGCGGGCACCGGATTCGGGGTTTGACTCCCGGTGGATATGGAACAAAGAGTGAACAATCTGTTTTCCGGACCTCCATGACCCTCGCTCATTGTTCTTCGACCGTCCCTTGGCCCGAGCGACCCGCGTCGCTGGAGGAAGCGTGTGCGTCTGGGCCCCGCGACATGGCGGCCCTGCTGTTGTTCGCCCTGTCGCGGCGGCTGAACGGCGATGAACGGCCGGTGCTGATGACCGCGACACGCGCCTGGTTCGGCGAACAGGGCCGGCCTTATGGCTCGGGCCTGCCGGGGGTCTCCCTCGTCCTGGCACCGGTCACGACCGCGGCCGAGGCGCTGTGGACGCTGGAGCAGGCGCTGCGGTCCGGGGCCGTGTCCCTGGCTCTGGGTGCGGCGGACGGGGCCACGCTGGCCCAGACCCGACGGCTGGATTTCGCAGCCAAACAGGGCGAGGCGGTCGGGCTGATCCTGCCGCGCGGGCTGGACGGGCTCAGCGCGGCGCGGCGGCGCTGGCGGATTTCGACCACGGCCAGCGCCATCGACCCCGACGACGCCAGGGCTCCGGGTCCGGCCCGGCTGATCGCCGAACTGGTCCGCGGCCGGGGCGAGCGGCCCGGTGCCTGGATGCTGGAGCAGGATGATGAGACGCATCGTCTCCGTCTGGCTGATCGACTGGCCGGTGACGGTCTGGCGGCGATCGGCCATGCGGGCGCGCCGTCCGGCCTCGCCGCCTGACCCCGCCCTGGACCCCAAGGCCCCGTTCGCCCTGATCCTGAAGAACAGTCGGGGCGCGGCGGTCCTGCACGCCCTCAATCCGGCCGCGCGCCGGGCCGGTCTTCGACGCGGCCAGACCCAGGCCGACGCCCGGGCCATGATCCCGCAGCTGATCTGCAAGCCCGCCGATGTCGAGGCGGACGCGCGGGCCCTGACGGCGTTGGCGGTCTGGGCCGAGCGCTGGTCGCCATCGGTCAGCGTCGATCCAGCCGCGGAAGGGCTGGAGGGCCTGTTCCTCGACCTCACCGGCGCGACCCATCTGTTCGGTGGCGAACCGGCCCTGCTGGCCCAGATACGCGACCGGCTGGCCGGGGCCGGGTCGCGGGCACGGGCGGCCATGGCACCGACGCCGGGCGCCGCCTGGGCCCTGGCGCGCTGGGGCGAGGCCGAGGGCGACGGCTGCATCGCCGACGACGAGACGGTGCGCGGCCTGCTGGCCCCCCTGCCGGTCGAGGCCCTGCGCATCGACGACCGCACCCTGACCCAGGCCCGGCGCTTCGGCCTGAAGCGGATCGGCGACCTCTATCCCATGCCCCGGGCGGGACTGGCGCGGCGGTTCCGCGACGGGGACGGCGTGGGTCTGGTGCAGCGGCTGGATCAGGCGCTGGGCTTCGCGGGCGAGGCGCTGACACCGGTGCGCCCGCCGCCGAAATACCGGGCGTGGCAGGCCTGGATGGAGCCGGTCGGCGACATCGAGGGGGGGGAGGCGCGGCTGACGGATCTGGACGCCGACCTGTCCGCGCCGCTGGTGCGCGACGGGCAGGGAGCGAAGGCGCTGACCCTGACCGGCTTCCGGTCGGACGGCGGGACCACAGGTCTGTCGGTGCGCATGGGCCGGCCGGGACGGGATGCGGGCATCTGGCTGCGGCTGTTCCGCGAGGCGGGGCTGGGGCGGCTGGAGCTGGGCTTCGGCCTCGACGCCCTGATGCTGACCGCCGACGAGGTCGAACCGATGACGGCGCGGCAGGGGGCGCTGGAGAGCGAGGCCGAGGCGAAACAGGCCGAAAGCCTCGCCGCCCTGATCGACCGCCTGTCGGCGCGGCTGGGCGAGGACCGCGTGCTGACGCCCGAGCCGGTCGACAGCTGGGTGCCCGAACGGGCCGAGCGGTGGCGACCGGCGCTGGGGCGGCCGCTCGCGGTGCCGGGTGTGGCGGACGGACGCCGTCCCATCCTGCTGCTCGATCCGCCCGAACCGGTGGAGGCCATCGCCGAACTGCCCGACGGCGCGCCGGCGCGCTTCACCTGGCGGCGCATCGCGCGGCGGGTGACCCGCGCCGACGGGCCCGAGCGGCTGTCGCCGGAATGGTGGCGGCCGCGTCCCGACGACCGACAGGCCCGCACCCGCGACTACTATCGCGTCGAGGACGACGCCGGCGGCCGCTACTGGCTGTTCCGCGAGGGCTTGTACGGGCGGGAGTTCTCCGGCGCGGCCGAAGAGCGCGCGCCGTCGTGGTGGATGCACGGGGTGCTGCCGTGAGCGGCGTGGGTTCGGGCTGGGACGGCCGGTACGCCGAACTGGGCGCGATGACGAATTTCAGCTTTCTGGAGGGGGCGTCGCATCCGGGCGAACTGGCGATGCAGGCCAGGGCGCTTGGGCTGGCCGCCGTCGGCGTGGCCGACCGCAATACGCTGGCGGGCATGGTGCGGGCGCTGATGGGAGCGGAG
>JBBQTX010000152.1:0-5427 GCA_038234475.1 Caulobacterales bacterium
CCGACCGCGTCGATTTCGGCCTGCATGGCCTCCAGCACGACCGGATGCTGGCCCATGCCCAGATAGTCGTTCGAGCACCAGACGATCACGTCCTGCTCGCTGCCGTCCTCGCGGCGGCGGATCGCTTTCGGGAATTCGCCACGCACGCGCTTGAGGTCGGCGAAGACGCGATAGCGCCCCTCGCCCTTGACCTGCTCGACGGCGGTCTGGAATGCGGCGGTGTAGTCGAACAAGCGGACAGCCCCAGTCGGCACGAAACGTTGGTCCGGGTGATGCGCCGATCAGGCCGATTTGTCCATGAAATGGCATAGACAAAACGCCGCAAACCCTTAAATGATAACGGTTCTCATTTGCGCAACTACTTGGGACCATCCCTCTATCCCTTCGGCAACTCGTCCAGCTTGCCGCGCAGCATCTGCAGGATGCCCGAGAAGTCGCGCCCGCCGTAACCCAGCCGGTCGAACAGCTGGAACAGGGCCTCGGACTGCGCCCCCAGCGGAGTCGAGGCCCCCGCCTTGGCCGCCGCGTCCTGGGCCAGCTTCAAATCCTTCAACATCATCACCGTGGCGAAGCCGCCGTCATAGTTGCGGTTCGAGGGCGCGGTCGGCACCGGGCCAGGCCAGGGATAGTAGGTCGTCACGCTCCAGCTCTGGCCCGACGACTTGGCGGCGATGTCGAAGAATTTGATCGGGTCCAGACCCAGTTTCTCGGCCAGGGCGATGGCTTCGCAGGTGCCCAGCATGGTGATGCCGAGGATCATGTTGTTGCAGATCTTGGCCGCCTGCCCGGCCCCGTGATCGCCAGCGCGGAACGTCGCACGGCTCATCGGTTCCAGCGCCGCCTCGATACGCGCAAAATCGGCCTCGTCGCAGCCGACCATGAAGGCCAGCGTCCCCGCATCCGCCGCCATCGTCCCGCCCGAGACCGGTGCGTCGGCGCAGGCATATCCCGCCTCCCTGGCCAGCCCGGCCACCTTGCGCGCCGTGTCCACGTCGATGGTCGAACAGTCCAGCAGCAGGGCCGCGGTCGGAGCCGCGCCGATGATCTGCTCCGAATACACCTTCAGCACATGCGGCCCGGCGGGCAGCATGGTAATGACCACGTCTGCGTCCTTCACCGCCTCGGCCACCGAACCCACCGGTGAACATCCCGCATTCGCCGCGCGGTCCAGCGCGGCCTGCGACAGGTCGAAGGCGGCGACGGCATGCCCAGCCTTCGCCTGGTTGGCGGCCATGCCCCCACCCATGTTGCCGAGGCCGATGAAGGCGATCCTGTGGGTCATGGCGTCGTCTCCCGATTGGTTTTCGGGAGGGTTAGCCGGTCCCCCGCCCGGTCGCCAGCGGCACCGGGCGGATTTCCGTCAGCCCGGCTTCTTGAACCGCAGCATGAACTGGCTGGTCCGGCCCCGGATCACCGGATCGAAGACGCTGGCCGTGCGCGGGTCCGCCGCATTGGCCAGCACATCGCTCTCTCCGTCCAGCACGAAGCCGGCGGCGGTCACCTCGCGCTTGACGGCCTCGATATCGATGCGGTGCACGGTGTCCGCAGCGGTCAGGGGCGCGCCGGCGACGGCATGGTGGTCGATGATGACGTAAAGGCCGCCCGGCTTCAGCGCGCGGAACACGGCGGTGTTGACCCGCGACGCCGTGTCGGCCGGCGCGATGTTCAGATGCAGGTCGTGGTAGTTCTGCGCGGTGAACACCAGGTCCAGTCCCATCGGGAAGTCCGGCGTGAACATGGGCGAGCGGATGCCGTCGACATTGGCCAGGGCGTCCACTGCGGTCAGGCTCTCGCCATAGCTGGCCTGGAAGGCGATGAATTCGGCCGGCTGCCAGGCGGTGACCTGGCCCGCAGGACCGACGGCGGCGGCTAACACGCGGGTGAAATAGCCGCCGCCGATGATCATGTCGGCGACCTTCTGGCCCGGACGAACCCGGGCAAAGGCCAGGGTTTCTGCTGTATGGCGGGCGGCGTCGCGGGCCCGATCGTCGGCCGGCCGCGACGGCTCGGCCAGCACGGCGGCATAAGCGGCTGCGTCGGGCAGGGCCTGGCCCCCGGACCACAGGCCCATACAGGCTGCGGTGGTCAGGGACAGGGTGGCCGCGACGGCCAGCAACAGGGAACGGCGCATATCGGAACCTCCTGCGAATGAAGACACACTATGGATCGCCTCGATGACGGCGGCGCGAACCGGCGTCAGCCCGGCTTGCGGAAGCGATAGACGAACTGGTCGGTGCGGCCGCGAATGGCGGAGTCGAAGACATTGATGGTGCGATCATCCGCCGGATTGGCCAGCGCCGAGCTCTCGTCCTCGAAGACAAAGCCGGCCGCCTCGATCTCGCGGCGCAGGAACGCCCCCTCGATCCGGTGCAGCGTCGCGACCTCGGTGTTGGTCGTGCCCGCCCGCCCCGAATGGTCGATGATCACGAATGCCCCGCCCGGCTTCAGGGCCGCGAAGATCGCCCGGTTCATGGCCGCGACATTCACCCCGAAGGCCGCAATGTGAAAGTCGTGGTATTCCTGGCTCATGAAGACGGTGTCGAGCGGTTCGGCGAAACGCATCGAATCCAGATCGCCGTTGACCCTGACCACATTCGGATAGGCCGCCGCCAGGACGTCGCCCAGCGGGTTCTCGCGCGTCGCCGTCCGGTTGGGCACAAAGGCATAGACCTTGCCGTCCGCGCCGACCGTGCGGGCGAACAGGCGGGTGAAATAGCCGGCCTCGGGGCGGATGTCGGCGATCTTCTGGCCCGGCGCGACCTGGGCGAAGGCCAGCATCCGGTCGGGGTGGCGCAGGGCGTCGCGGGCCACTTCGTCCGCCGGGCGCGACGCATCGGCGATGGCCCCGCGCTGCAGGTCCGCCAGTGCCATGGCCTGATAGGTCCGGCTGGCCATCCGGTCTTCCTGACCGCGCCACGGCGACGATCCGCAGGCGGCGAGCGCCAGGGCCAGACCGATGGCGACGAGAGTCGGTTTCAACATGGCCAAGCCCCGGTTTTCAGACGTCGGGATAGGGACGCGGATCGGGCCGGGATGCAAGCCTCCGTGGCCGCCGTCAGGTAAGCGGTGTCCACTCATCGCCCGACGGCAGCGGGGCGAACAGGGCGTCCAGAGCGGCGTCGGTCACCCCGTCCAGAGCGGCGGGCGACCAGCGCGGTTGATTGTCCTTGTCGACGACCACGGCGCGGACCCCTTCCTGGAAGTCGTGCGTCCGCACCACCCGGCCGCCCAGCCGATACTCCATCGCCATGGCTTCGGCGAAGGACGACAGGGTCGCGCCGGTGCGCAACTGCCTCAGGGTGACCTTCATCGACTGCGGCGACTTGGTCCCGAGCACGGCCAACTGTGCCAGGGCCCAGTCCGATCCGTCTGCTTTCAGGGCCGCGAAGATCGCTTCGACCGTGTCGTGCGCGAACAGCCGGTCGATCGCCTCGACATGGGCCGCCACCGACGCCTCGCCCGGATCTTCCTCCAGTCCGTCGGCGATATCGGCCGGATGGGCCGGGTCGACCTGCAGGATCGAGCGGAACGCCTCGAGCGTATCGGACGGCAGAAAATGGCTGTGGATGCCCAGGAACACCGTATCCGCCGCCTTCAGCCGCGCCCCGGTCAGGGCCAGCCAGACGCCGGTCTGGCCCGGCAGGCGCGGCAGGAACCAGCCGCCGCCGACGTCGGGGAACAGGCCGATGCCGGTCTCGGGCATGGCATAGGTCGTGCGCTCGGTGGCGATCCGCACCTCGGCCGGTTCACTGATGCCGACGCCGCCGCCCATGACGATGCCATCGACGATGGCGCTGACCGGCTTGGGATAGTCGAACAGCAGATGATTCAGCCGGTATTCCGTCAGGAAGAAAGCCATGGCCTCCGACCCATCCCCTGCCCCGCTTTCGGCGATCATGCGGATGTCGCCCCCGGCGCAGAAGCCGCGCTCACCGGCGTGGTCGATCAGCACCGATTTGACCGCCGCGTCCTCGCGCCAGTCCAGCAGCGCCGCCGTCATCGCCTCGCACATGGCGCGGTTCAGCGCGTGCAGCGCCTTGGGCCGGTTCAGCGTGATACGGCCCACGCCGGATTCGACGCGCGTCAGGACTTCGGAATCACTCATGCGGGGGACTTAGTCGCGCAGGTCGAAGACGTCCACGCCGACGACGGTTGCGGCGGAGAGCAACAGCTTGTCCCTCGAACCCATCACGCCGCTCCGTTCAAGCGCCAGAGCGAGATAGGCTGCATCGAAAAGGCTAAGCCCGGCGGTGATCGCGACATCCGCCAACTGCCGAACTTCGCCGTCGGTCAGAGGATGGTCGAGAGCGATTTCGATCCCGTCCAGCTGATCAAACGCCTCTCCGATCACGAGGCTTTGGCCGCGCGCCCTGGCCACAAGGACATTGGCGACTTCCCTTCGGAAAACATCGGGCGCGATGAAGTCATACTCGTCTGCCTGCTCCAGCAGCCGCTGCGCGGTCGCTGTCGCCGGCGACGGCAAGAGCCAGGCAAGCGCTGCGGAGGCATCCAGCACCACGACCGTCATTCGCGGGCGATCTTCTTGAGCCCTTCCCAGCTCATCCGGTCGAACTTCGGATCGGGCTTCTGGGTCTCCCGGAACCGGCGCGCGCGTTCAGCCAACTCATGGCCGGACAGGCGACGTCGGTGCGGGGGAAACCCGTCCTCCGGCAACAGCCTCGCCACGGGCTTGCCATGGCGGGTGATGACGATGACCTCTCCCGTCGCCTCGACCGCGTCGAGGAGCGCCGAGAGATTGGTCTTGGCTTCGACGACGCCCACGGAGCGCAAGGCGGGCTCCTGACCATTATTCTGGTCAGAGCAACACAGGGACCGCCTCAGGCCTACTGTCGCAGCATCTCCCGCGCCGTGATCACGCGCATGATCTCGTTGGTGCCCTCAAGGATGCGGTGGACGCGCAGGTCGCGGACAATCCGCTCCAGCGGATAGTCCTTGAGATAGCCGTAGCCGCCGTGCAGCTGCAGCGCCTCGTCGGCGATCTGGAAACAGGCGTCAGTCGTCATCCGCTTGGCCATGGCGCACCATTTGGTCTTCTCGGGATGATTGGTGTCGATGGCCCAGGCCCCGCGCAGCACCATCAGCCGCGCTGCCTCCAGCTGGGTCGCCATGTCTGCCAGTTTGAATTGGGTATTCTGGAACTCGGCCAGGGCCTTGCCGAACTGCTTGCGGCTGGCGACGTAGGCGAGGGCGGCCTCCAGCGCCAGACGCGCGCCGCCAAGCGAACAGGCGGCGATGTTCAGTCGTCCGCCGTCCAGTCCCATCATGGCATAGCGAAACCCGTCGCCCTCCTGGCCCAGCAGGTTCGCCGCCGGCACCCGGCAGTCGTCGAACTGGACCATGGCGGTGGGCTGCGAGTTCCAGCCCATCTTCTTCTCCTGAGCGCCAAAGCTCAGGCCGGGCGCATCC
>JBBQTX010000153.1:0-5422 GCA_038234475.1 Caulobacterales bacterium
CTGGCCGTCCAGCCCCAGTTCGCCCACCGCCGCCCAGCCGGACAGGGCGTCGACCGGTATGACCCCCATCGAGGCCAGCAGGGCCAGGGCGATCGGCAGGTCGAAATGACTGCCCTCCTTGGGCAGGTCGGCCGGGGCCAGATTGGCGATGATCCGTTTCGACGGCATGGCCAGGCCGATGCCCGCGAACGCCCCGCGCACCCGTTCCCGGCTCTCGGCCACCGCCTTGTCGGCCAGGCCGACGATGGTGAACGACGGCTGGTCGCTGGACAGCTGCTGGACCTGCACGTCCACGCGCCGCGCATCCACGCCTTGGAACGCCACGGTGACCACGCTGGCGAGCATCCTCATCTCCCGCTATGCGAGAAAGAACGAAGCACGAACCGACGGCGCTGGCAAGAGGGGCTGGAGACGGGGAGCGAGTAAGGGGGTAGACCGAATGGATTGCGGCGGACGGAATGCCGGTGGTCAGAGTATGGCTCCGCCCTATTCCCTCGTCCCTTGCCCCTCGCCCCTCTTGCCTTCCACCACATCCCACATCAGCGCCGCCGCATCGACGCCGGTGAAGCGTTTCAGTTGCTGGGCGCCGGTGGGCGAGGTGACGTTGATCTCGGTGAGAAAGTCGCCGATCACGTCGATGCCGACGAAGATCAGACCCCGGGCCTTCAGCGTCGGGCCGATGGCGGCGCAAATCTCGAGGTCGCGGGCGGTCAGTTCGACCGGCGCGGCCGTGCCGCCGACCCGCAGATTGGACCGCACCTGCCCCTTGGCCGGTATCCGGTTGATCGCCCCGACCGGCTCGCCGTCGATCAGGATGATCCGCTTGTCGCCCTTCTCCACCGCCGGGATGAATTTCTGGATCACCAGCGGATCGCGGCTGCCGGTCGCATGAATCTCGATCAGGGCTTCCAGATTGGGGTCGCCGGCCTTGAGCCGGACCACGCCCGAACCGGCCGCCCCGTGCAGGGGTTTGAGCACCACATCGCCGTGCCGCGCGTGGAAATCGACCAGGGCGACGGGGTCGGAACTGATCAGGGTCGGCGGCTGCAGGCCGGGAAACCGGGTGGCCAACAGTTTTTCGGGCGCCGATCGCACCTCGGCCGGGTCGTTGACCACCAGGGTGCGCGGATGCACCGTCTCCAGCAGATAGGTCGCCGTCACATAGGCCATGTCGAACGGCGGGTCCTGACGCATCAGGATGACGTCGACGTCCCGGCCGAGGTCCAACTTCACCTCGTCGCCGAAGCACACATGATTGCCGACGGTCTGGCGCAGGGTCACGGGCCGGGCGCGGCAATAGAGGCGGCCTTCCTCCAGCGCCAGGGTGCGATAGTCATAGACCCACTGGGCGTGGCCCCGGTCATGGGCCGTCGTCATCATCAGCCAGGTGGTGTCGGACTCGATGTCGACCGCCTCGACGGGGTCCATCTGGATCGCGACCTTGAGCATGGAGGTGTTCCTTGGGCCTGTCGCGCTTCGCGCTACGTGAGGCCGGCCCACACAGGGCGGACAGCCGCGCCTTGGCTAATGGGCAGCCGTTCGCCGGGACGCAAGGTCAGTTCAGCTGCAACCGAACCCGGTCAACCGACATCCGGCGGCCCACCTCGATCGAATCGTCGAGCCCGCGCGCCTGCGACAGCGCCTCCAGCGCCCCGGTCAGCGCCCCGCGCTTCTCGCGGGCGGCGGCGACGTCGAGCCAGGGCCGGTGATCGTCCGGATCCAGCAGGGCGCGGCGCAGGGCCGAGCGTTCGGCGCGCTCATAATCGCCGCCCCGGATGGCGTGGCTGAACAGGACGTTCTGCAGCCGGATCAGGGTCTGGCGGTCGCTGACCGGGGCCATCAGCACGTCCAGTCGGTCGGCGACGTGCGGCGTCAGTCCGACCATCAACGCGCGCCGGGTCAGTTCGGAGGGCAGGACCAACCGGCCCTGACTGAACGGATCCAGCGCCACAGGCCCGGCGGGGGTCTCGACCCGGAGCAGGAAATGGCCGGGAAAGTCGACGCCGAAGACCTTGATCCCGGTCCGCCGCGCCGCGTCCAGATAGAAGATCGCCAGCGCCGCCGACAGGCCGCGTCGCCGCTCGGCCACCTCGATCACATCGGTGTTGCAGGCCGCGTCATGGGTCAGCAGGTCGCCGTTCAGCCTCAGGTCGGCGGCCATGGTCTCGGTCAGGGCGTCGTCGGGACCTTCGTTGCGGATTCGCTCCCGCAGCCGCTCCGCCGCATGGTTGGCGAGGATTCGGACGGGTTCAGGGTCGCGGAAAGGGTTGTCGTGGATGGCGCAGGCGATGGCCGTTTCCAGCAGCGGAAATTCGTCGTCCTCGGCCATTCCGGCCTCGGTCAGCAGCTGGATCGCATCCTCACGCGTCACGTTGCACCCCTCCCGAACGCAACCACGCCGAGACGATGGCGCGGAAACCGTCCGGGTGCCAGCGCCACCATGTCGATCCGCAACACGTGACCGGCCAAGCTGGGTCTTTGGCGCAACACTGCCCGGCCGGCGGCCAGCAGCCGGTCGTACTGATCCGGACCCAGCGCCGAGAGGGCCTGTTCCAGCGTGGCGCGGTGCTTGACCTCGACCACCGCCAGGGTTCGGCCGCGGCGGGCGAGGATGTCGATCTCCCCGGCGCGGGTCTTCAGCCGGAACCCGAGCAGCTGATAGCCCTTGGCCATCAGCAGGGCCGCCGCCAGCCATTCCGAAGCGTGGCCGGCCCGATGGGCCCGTCCCCCGAGCGCGATCCGCCAGCCGCGTTTGGTCCGCACGGCCTTCGGGGCCTTGAGCCGGGTCGCGCGACGGTCGCGATCCGGGGGCGCGGTCACCGGCCCTGCAACTCCAGCGCCCGCTTGTAGAGCGGCTTGCGCGGCAGGTTCAGCGCCCGCGAGACCTCGGCCGCCGCCTCGCCCGGCGGCAAACGCGTCAGGGCCTCGGTCAGGGCCGCATCGGCGTCGGCCTCCGAGGCGACTTCGGTCTCGCCCGGTCCGACGACCACGACGATCTCCCCCTTCGGCGACTGGCAGCGCGGATCGACGGCCAGGTCGTCCAGCGAGCCGCGCACGCACTCCTCATAGAGTTTGGTCAGTTCGCGGGCGACCGCCGCCGGGCGCGGACCCAGCACTGCCGCCATGTCGGCCAGACTGTCGGCCAGACGCGGTCCGCTCTCGAAGAAGACCAAGGTCTGGCGGGCGGTCCGCACCTCTTCCAGCATCGCCCGCCGCGCGCCCGATTTCGGCGGCAGGAAGCCGGCGAACAGCACCCGGTCGGCGGGCAGGCCGGCGATGCACAGCGCCGCCAGCAGGCTGGACGCCCCGGGGATCGGATGCACCGGCAGGCCCGCCGCGATCACCGCCCGGGCGACGACGAAGCCCGGATCATTGACCATCGGCGTGCCGGCATCCGAGACCAGGGCCACCACTTCGCCGGCGCGCAGCCGTTCGATCGCCCCCTCGGCCGCGCGGGCGGAGGCATGGTCGTCGCACCGCTCCAGCTTGGCCTTCAGCCCATAGGCCGACAGCAGCTTGCCGGTCACCCGCGTGTCCTCGGCCAGCACCAGGTCGGCGGCGGCCAGCACGTCCAGCGCCCGCAGCGTCATGTCCCTCAGGTTCCCGATCGGCGTCGCCACCAGATACAGGCCGGACGCCACAGGGCGCGGTGGCGGTGCGGTTGGCGGAAAGGGCGAGGGATCGGGCATCCGCTCTACAGGGCCTTCTTGTAGCCGAGATGGCTGGCGGTGAATCCGAGTTGTTCATAGAAGACGTGCGCCTCGCGCCGTTCCCGATCTGTGGTCAGTTGGACCAGACCGCAGCCGCGCAACCGGCACTCCGTGATCGCCCACTCGAAGACGCGGCGGCCCAGCCCGGCACCACGATGGCTCGCGGCAATGCGCACCCCTTCGATCTGCCCGCGCCACATTCCCTTTCGCGACAGGCCGGGGATGAAGGTGATCTGAAGGGTTCCGATCACGCGATCACCCTCAGCCACCACCGTGAGGAGTTGGTTGGGATCCCTGTCGATCACGTCGAACGCCGCCGTATAGGCCCGCGCCGGAGGCACGGATGCATCTTCCCGTGTCTGACCGAGAGGGTCGTCGGCCAGCAGACCGATGATTGATGGTATGTCCGACGCCGAAGCGCGGCGAAAGGTGATGCTCTCCATATGTCCAGCATAGTGACGTCGTCCCTCCAGGTCAGCAGTGCTCTCAGCACGCCGTCAAGCACGGGCCGACCAGCGCCGTCGGCAGGGTGACCCCGGAAAAATGCCGAAAAGCGAGACTCTCGCACCTCTGCGGCGGACGCTGGTCGGGAGGAATTGCGCGGCTTGGCGCAGCTTGGTGCGGGGTCCGGCCAAGGCAGGTCGGTTCAGATAGCGATGTCAAAGACCGTGGCGGCGGGGTTTTCGGCCCCGAACAGCCCATTTTACCACGGCCGGAAACGGCGCCAGGTTGGCGGGCGGAGGCTGCGCGCGGTAGCAGGGGCGAGAAGGGCGGGTTTGAGGGTCGAATGGGGCGGACGGTAGAGGGCGGGAGTGGTGGGGTTGGGCAGCACTTATGCAGCTGAAGACGCGCGGGCTTGCTTCGCCCATTTCAAATATAAGTCTAACTGGCATCCAAGAACACTTTGCTCGAGGGTGACTGCGAGCGCGGTCCCGTCCGTATTTGAGTGGCATCATGGCTTTCGACTTCTCAGTGCCGACCCTGGTTGGGCCAAGAGCGTTCCAGGTAGAGCCGGGAACATCTATCCTCTTTGTGGGAGCCAATGGCGGAGGCAAGACCCGGCTGGCCGTCAAGATCGAGGAAGACCTCGGTGAGCGGGCTCACCGAATTTCGGCGCACCGCGCCCTTTCGCTCGATCCGTCGGTCGCCAAAATCGGCGAAGAGGTTGCACTTCAAGGTCTGCGGACGGGCCACGCTCACCAAGATGCCCGAATCCACAATAGGATCGGGAGTCGATGGCACAGCAGAGCGGCCGTCTCGCTGTTGAATGACTACAACTTTCTCGTGCAGGCGCTCTTCGCGGAACAGGCCAACACCTCTCTGAAGACCCACAAGGACGCACGAAACGGCTCAACAGTCCCGCCATCCATGACCAAGTTCGAGCAGCTGGTCGGTATCTGGGATCGCATCCTTCCGCACCGGCGGCTTGAGATCACCGGAGACAACATCCAAACCTCTGTGACGGGTTCGGTAGAAAAATACGCTGCCGCAGACATGAGCGACGGCGAACGAGCCATCTTCTACCTGATTGGCCAGACGCTGGTCGCGGCACCTGACAGCTTGATTATTTTCGATGAGCCGGAGCTGCACATCCATCGCGCGATCATGTCCCGTCTTTGGGATGAACTGGAAGCCGCTCGCCCGGATTGCGGCATGGTTTTCATCTCCCACGACCTAGAGTTCGTTGCATCGCGTGAGGGCCAGAAATTCGT
>JBBQTX010000154.1:0-5350 GCA_038234475.1 Caulobacterales bacterium
GCGGATGAACATCCTCGCCAATCCGGGCGTCGACAAGATGGATTTCGAACTGTGGTCCACGGCGGTATCCGCCATCAACGGTTGCGGCTCCTGCCTCGACGCGCACGAAGGCGCGCTGCGCAAGCATGGCGTACCGGCGACTCAGGTCCAGGCGGCCCTGCGCATCGCCGCCGTGGTCCACGCCGCCAGCCGGATCGTCGCCTCGGAACCGGCGCTGGCGAGCTAGCCGACCGACTCGCCAAATTCGATGAGATGGGTCAGCCGCCCGAACTGCTGGCCCATCACGCCGTCCCCGGCATCGGCGAAGGCCCCGATGCCGGGGCCGCGCACCACATAGGTCATGACCAGGGTCCAACCGCCGTTGGCCGGCGACCCGCCGAGGCTCCACCGGGCAATCGTCGCCCTGCCCTTGAGCGGGCCGAGCGGCGCTTCCAGCAAGACGCCGGTCCCGGGGTCGGCCTCGATCACGCGCCCATTCTCAAAGGTCGCTCCGTCAGCCAGGGCTTTACAGTAGCAGGCACCCGCTTGCAGCGGCATCGACAGGTTGGCCGAAGAACCGCTGTAGGTGTGGGAGCCTTCCCACAAATGGCTGACGTCGCCGATCGCGGCGTAGATGTCCCCGGGCGTGGTCTCCAGCCCGGCCTCGTATCTGAGCATGAAATGGTCAGCGCTGCGTTCGACCACCTCGGCAGCAGCTGGGACCGCGATCAGGGTCACCGTAACGGCGGCGAACAGAGTTTTGAGCATTGGCATGTGACCTCCTGCCGCTGACATCGGGCAACGATCGGGCGGGTTCGTCAAGTCAGTCGGAGCGAACATCAGGGGTGCGCCGGCTCTTGCAGTCCTTGGTGATCGCCCGCCTTATCGTCCAAGGCGTAACCTTCCGGCGCAAACGGCGAAGCCGACACATGACCCATGACAGCCCCAAGGCCCACCGCATCGCCGCCATCCAGGCGGCTGCCGTCTTTTTCGACACGGCCGCATCGCTGGACAAGGCGCTGGGGCTAATCGGCGAGGCAGCAGCGGGCGGGGCCGATCTGGCGGCCTTCGGCGAGAGCTGGTTGCCCGGCTACCCCTTCTTCGTGGATTCAACACCGGACGCGGTCTGGTGGAAGGCAGCAGCCGAATACGCCGACAACGCCATCGTCATTCCCGGGCCCGAGACAGAGGCCTTGTGCGCCGCGGCGCTGACGCATGATATCGACGTAGTCATCGGCGTGGCCGAGCGGGCCGAACGCCAACCCGGCACGACTTGGTGCACCCTACTGTTCATCGGCCGCGAAGGGGCGATCCTGGGCCGGCACCGCAAGATCAAGCCCACCCATCACGAACGATCGGTCTGGGCCGATGGCGACGCCGAGGGCCTCGTCACCCATTCCCGCGCCTATGGCCGTCTGGGCGGGTTGAACTGCTGGGAGCACAATGTGCTGCTGCCGGGGTTCGCCCTGATCGCCCAAGGCCTTGACGTCCATGTCGCCGCCTGGCCGGGCCGCGAACCCGACGCCGCGCCGGGCGACCCCGTCTGGTCGCGCCAGACCATGTTGTCCCGCGCCTTCGCCAGCCAGGCCGGCGCCTATGTGATCTCGGTCGCAGGGCTGAGGCTGATGCAGCACGTTCCTGACCGTTACCGATCGCTGGCCAGTTTCGAGCACAACGGCATGAGCGTGATCATCGACCCATGGGGCGAGGTCATCGCCGGGCCGCTGCAAGGCGAGGGCATTCTGTACGCCGACATCGACCGCGAGCGGTTGCTGGCCGCCAAGATCGCCTGCGACCCGGCGGGTCACTATGCGCGGCCCGACCTGTTTGAACTGAAGGTCGACGGGCGGACGGTGTTCGGGCGGCCTCAGTCCGGCTGAAACGTCAGGGGCGCGCCCCAGAACTGACCGACCAGTTCCGACTGCGGCCCGCTCTTGCCGCTGGTCAGGAAGTCGCGGCGGCCCGAACCGCCGAGGTCGTATTCCGGATGGCGATGAAAATAGCGATCGAGTGCGTCGGCCACCGCCGTCGGCTGATGGATCAGCGGCGTACCGGGCGGCAGGGCGGCGGCGAACAGGTCGGCGACCATCTCATAGTGGGTACAGCCCAGGATCGCCTGGTCGGGATGGCGACCGATGCGGCGGCGCAGGGCGTCGACGTGGTCGTCGATCAGCACCTTCAGCTCCTCTGCCGGGGCACCCAGTTCGATCAACCCCGCCAGCCCGGGGCAGGGCTCCGAAAAGACGGCCAGGTCCTCGCGCCGCTTGTCGATCTCGATTTCATAGACCCGGCTCATGGCCGTGGCGGCGGTGCAGAACACGCCGGTAATATCGATGGCCTCGACCTTGTCGCCCGGGGCGATGCGCTCGGCCTCGTAGGTCCAGGGCAGTCCGGTCGCCGCCTCGATGGTCGGGACGATGATGCCGAGAACATTCACCGGTCGCTGGTGCCTGGCCCGGGCCTGGGGCACCCAGGTCTGCTGCAGGCGGCGCAGGGCGATGGCCGAGGCGGTGTTGCAGGCGAGAACGATGACGTTGGCCCCCGCCGCGAACAGTCGTTCGCAGCCGATCCGGGTCAGGTCGACGATCTCCTCGCCGCCGCGCCCGCCGTAGGGGGCGTTGGCCTGGTCGGCCAGATAGATGAAATCCCGGTCGGGGAACCGCCGCGTCAGTTCGCGGTGGACCGTCAGGCCGCCCACGCCGGAGTCGAATACGCCAATGGCCATGCCGCGCGCTTTAGACGCGCGGCTCCGCGCCGTCCACCGGCGAAGATTACCGCCCGTTCAGGTGACAGTCAGCCGTTCAAGGGCCTAGGTTATCCTGCACCCACCCTGCGGACGGAGTTTATCGATGCACAGACGCCAGCTTCTCATCACCGGGGGCAGCCTGTTCGCCCTGTCGGCCTGCGCTTCAAACGGATTGCCCGTGAGTGGTGGAATACCAGCAGCCACCCTGCAGGCCGACGCCGCGGTGGCTCGCGCGGTGCTGCCCGTACAGACGCCACGCGCCGAACTGCTGCAGGTCTGGTCCGGTCCCTATGGGGGCGTGCCGCCTTGGGGCGACGTCACCGCGCCCAAGCTGCGAGCGGCCATCCTGGAGGCCATCGACCTGCAGCGGGCCGAGATTCAGGCCATCGCCGACAACCCCGAACCGGCCACCTTCGCCAACACCATGGTGGCCCTGCAGATGGCGGGCGCGCCCCTGGACCGCGCGGACGCGATCTATGGGGTGATGACCTCCAACATCGGTTCGGACGACTACAATGCGGTCGATACCGAGGTTTCGCCGCTCCTGTCGGCGGCGGGCGACGAGACCACCTTCAACGAGAAGCTGTTCACCCGGATCAAGAGCGTGGCCGACGGGGCGCAGGCGGCGGGGCTGAGCGCCGAACAGACCCGGCTGGCGACCCGCAGCCGCGACGCCTTCGTGCGCAACGGCGCCGCCCTGAACGCCACGGGCAAGGCCGAACTGGGCCGCATCAACACCGCCCTGGCCAATGCCTTCACCGCTTTTGCCCAGAAGGTCGTTGCGGACGAAAACACCTGGACTGTCTTCGACCGCGAGGCTGGCGTCGCCGGCCTTCCGGCCTCGAACAAGGCGGCCGCCGCGGCCGCCGCGCGGTCACGCAATCTTCAGGGTTGGGCGATCGTCAACACGCGCTCCAGCGTGGATCCCTATCTGAGCTTTGCCGACGACCGCGCGGGACGCGAACAGGTGTGGCGCAAATTCGTCAACCGCGGCGACAACGGCGGGGCCAATGACACCAATGCCCTGATCGCCGGGATCGTGCGCCTGCGCCAGGACCGGGCCCGTCTGCTGGGCTTTGGCAATCATGCCGAATGGCGGATGCAGGACACGATGGCGAAGACGCCGCGGGCGGCGATGGACCTGATGAACCGTGTCTGGGCCCCGGCCAAGGCCCGCGTTGTCGAGGAAGTGGCCGACATGCGGACCATTGCCGGGCACGATATCGAGCCGTGGGACTACCTCTACTTTGCGGAGAAGGTCCGGAAGCAGAAATACGACCTCGATCAGAACGAGCTGAAGCCCTATTTCGAGCTCAACAACGTCAAGCGCGGAGCCTTCTATATGGCCGAGCGACTCTACGGCTTTGATTTCAGGCCGCTGGCGCGCGGAACGGTCCCCGGTTTCCATCCCGACGTCGAGGTGTTCGAGGTCACCGACAAGGCCTCTGGCCGTCACGTGGGCCTGTTCTATTCCGACGATTTCGCGCGCTCGGGCAAGCGATCGGGCGCCTGGGCGACCAGCTATCGCAGCTTCTCGCGGTATGACGGCGTCAAGAACGTGCTGTCGTCGAACAACAACAATTTCACCAAAGCCGAGAGCGGCGAACCGATCCTGATCTCGCTGGACGACGCCGAGACCCTGTTCCACGAGTTCGGTCACGCCCTGCATTCGCTCTCGTCCAGCGTCACCTATCCGGCGCTGGGCGGCACGCCGCGCGACTATGTCGAATATCCGTCGCAGGTGCACGAGCACTGGGTGTTGAGCCGGCCGATCCTCGACGGCTTCATGAAACACTACCAGACCGGCGCGACCATGCCGCAGGCGCTGGTCGACAAGGTCGAGGCGGCGGCCACCTTCAACCAGGGCTATGCGACGGTCAGCTATCTGTCGTCGGCGCTCGTTGACATGGACCTGCATACCCAGGCGACGCCACCCACCGATATCGACGCCTTCGAGCGCGAAAGCCTGGCCCGCTATGGCATGCCGAGGGAAATCGTGATGCGGCACCGTCTGCCGCAGTTCAACCACCTGTTCAGCTCGGACGCCTATTCGGCCGGGTATTATTCCTACCTCTGGTCCGAGGTCATGGACGCCGACACCTGGGCCTATTTCGAGGAGTCGGGCGACGTCTTCAACCCGGACATCGGAGCCCGCTACAAGGCCATCATCCTCGCCGAGGGCAATACCACCGATCGCGCCGAAGCCTATCGCCGCTTCCGCGGACGGGATCCCGATGTCACCGCTCTGCTCAGGGTGCGGGGATTTCCGATCTCTTAGTTGCCCTAACGCCCTTCGGGCTGCTTGAGGGCGCCACAGGGAGCGGGGGTGCGAACAGAGAGGCCGGCGGAGCGTTCCGCCGGCCTCTTTCCTTAACCCGTCACGCCGGTCGGGGGGGTCCATTCGACACGTATTGATATGGTATCGATCTGTGATACCATTCGCTAGTGAAGGGCAAGCACGCCAGAACCCTCGAAGCCGTCTTCGCCAACCCGGTGCGGGCAAACGTCCTGTGGGTCGACGTCGAGGCGCTGTTCGCGGCGTCAGGCGCCCAGATCAGCGAAGGGCGCGGGTCTCGCGTGCGGGTCAGTCTGGACGGCGTCGACGCCGTCTTTCATCGTCCGCAT
>JBBQTX010000155.1:0-5337 GCA_038234475.1 Caulobacterales bacterium
CGCCATGCCGCATCGGGGTTCAGCGCGGCCGTCGCCTCCAGAAAGGTCCCCGGCTTCATCGACGGCTCCGACGCGGTCCGCAGTCCGGCCACCCGCGCCAGATCGGCGACGAAGGAAATGCAGTTGCGACGGCGAAGATCATAGACCGACCCTTCCGGCGTGGACCACCAGCCCGCCCTCGCCCGCACGGCGCGATAGGTGGCGTCATCCACCGTCAGTCGCAGATACGGTCGGCCCTCGCCGATGTACCGGGCGTCGGGATACTCCACCAGGCCCGCCCCTCGCGTGAACAGCAGGTGGGGGCCGGGATCGCGCGCGGTGTATCCGGCGGCCCAGTCGACGGTGTCCCCGGTATCGTCCAGCGATCCCGTCGCGTGCACATAGGCATGCGGAAACAGCAGATAGCCGTCCCGCACCCGCGCGCCCGGATGGGCGTAGAAGGTCAGGGTCACCGCCGCCCACGCCGGTCCCGCGACCAGCGCCAGCATGAGGCCCCACAGCGCCGCGCGCCTCGTCGCCCTGATCATCGACATCGCCCTCAACGCCCCCTCGTATCCCGACCGACCGTGAGCTAGCCTGATGCAGCATCAAAGGCCAAGCGTGACAGCCCGCAACCCCCGACCCGCCCCCGCCGCATCCGAACCCGTCAGTCCCGACGCCGTCGAATGGTGGCGGGGCGCGGTGATCTATCAGGTCTATCCGCGCAGTTTCGCCGACACCAACGACGACGGCGTCGGCGATCTGGCCGGCATCATGGCCCACCTCGATCACATCGCCTCGCTCGGCGTCGATGCCGTCTGGCTGAGCCCCTTCTTCACCTCGCCGATGAAGGATTTCGGCTATGACGTCGCCGACCATTGCGACGTCGATCCGGTCTTCGGCGCGCTGGCCGATTTCGACCGCCTGGTCGAGAGGGCCCACGCCCTCGGCCTGAAGATCATCACCGATCTGGTGCTGGCCCACACCTCGGACCAGCACGCCTGGTTTCGCGACAGCCGCCAGAGCCGGACCGGGCCTCGCGCCGACTGGTACGTCTGGGCCGACGCCAAGGCCGACGGCACGCCGCCGTCGAACTGGCAGTCGGTCTTCGCCGGACCCGCCTGGACCTGGGACGCCCGCCGCGGCCAGTACTACATGCACAATTTCCTGCCGGAACAGCCGCAGCTGAACCTGCACAACGGCGCGGTGCAGGACGCCCTGCTCGACGTGGCCCGCTTCTGGCTCGACCGGGGCGTCGACGGCTTCCGCTTCGACGCCATCAATTTCGCCCTGTACGACCCCCGCCTGACCGACAATCCACCCGCCGCGCCCGGCGGCAGACGCACCCGGCCGTTCGACTTCCAGGACAAGGTCCACAATCGGTCCCAGCCGGGCATCGTCGACTTCCTCGCGCGCGTTCGCGCCGTGACCGACGGCTACCCCCGCCGCTTCAGCGTCGCCGAGGTCGTCGGCGAGGCCGCCGAGGCCGAGATGCAGGCCTTCACCGCCGGCGAAACCCACCTCAACAGCGCCTACGGCTTCGCCTACCTCTATGCCGACGCCCTGACCCCCGATCTGGTACGCCGCGCCAATGCCGACTGGGACGGTCGCGCGGGCCAGGGCTGGCCGTCCTGGGCCTTCTCCAACCACGACGCCCCGCGCGCCGTCTCGCGCTGGTCGGAAGGGCGCGATCCCGCCGCCGTCGCCCGCCTGCTGATGCTGCTGCTGATGACCCTGCGCGGCAATGTCTTCGTCTATCAGGGCGAGGAACTGGGCCTGCCCCAGGCCGAGGTCCCGTTCGACCGCCTCGTCGATCCCGAGGCCATCGCCAACTGGCCCGACACCCTCGGCCGCGACGGCGCGCGCACGCCCATGCCATGGACCGCCGACGCCGCCCACGCCGGCTTCTCCTCCGTCGAGCCCTGGCTTCCCGTCGACCCGCGCCATCCGGCCATGGCCGTTGACCGTCAACAGGACGACCCCGCCTCGATGCTGCACCTGACCCGCCGCCTGGTCGCCTTCCGCCGGGCCCACCCCGCCCTGCGTCTCGGCGCCTTGCGGATGCTGGAGGCCCCCGATGGCGTACTGGCCTTCGAACGCGGCGACGGCGACCAGACCCTGACCTGCGTCTTCAACCTCGGTCACGCCCCCGTCCCCTGGAGCCCGACCGGCAGCTTCGACCTTCTGGAATCCGTCACTCCCGACGCCCCCGACCGCCTCGATCTGCCGCCGCTCGCCGGCCGGGTCCTGAAGCGTCGCGCGATATGATGTGGCGGTTCATTCCCGTCGGCGGTATCGCAGCGGTATGAGCGGCCCCGTCCTCGTCACCGGCTCGGCCGGCTTCATCGGTTTCCACACCGCCCGCCGCCTGCTGGCGCGCGGCGAGACGGTGATCGGCGTCGACAATATGAACGCCTATTACGACCCCGCCCTGAAACAGGCCCGCCTCGACCGGCTGACGTCCGAGCCCGGCTATCGCCACCATGCGCTCGATCTCGCCGACCGTGAGGGCATGGCCGCCCTGTTCGCCGCCGACGCCCCGCGCCGCATCGTCCATCTCGGGGCCCAGGCCGGCGTCCGCTACAGTCTCGAAAACCCCGGGAGCTATATCGACTCCAATGTGGTCGGCTTCCTGACCGTGCTCGAGGGCGCGCGGGCGGTGAAGGCCGACCATCTGGTCTTCGCCTCGACCAGTTCGGCCTTCGGGGCCAACGGCACCCTGCCCTTCTCGGTCCGACAGGGCGTGGCCCATCCGATGACCGTCTATGCCGCCACCAAGATCGCCAATGAGGCCATGGCCCACTCCTACGCCCACCTGTTCGGCATCCCGTCGACAGGCCTGCGCTTCTTCACCGTCTACGGACCGTGGGGCCGGCCGGACATGGCCCTGTTCAAATTCACCCGCGCCATCCTCGAGGGCCGGCCGATCGACGTCTACGGCCACGGCGAGATGGAGCGCGACTTCACCTATGTCGACGACATCGTCGACGGCGTGGTCGCCGCCCTCGACCGCCCCGCCGCCGTCGATCCGGACTGGAACGCCCTGGCCCCCGATCCTTCGACCAGCGGCGTCGCCCCGTGGCGCATCCTCAATCTCGGGGCCGGCCGCCGCGAGCCGCTGATGCGCTACATCGCCGTGCTGGAAGCGGCGCTGGGGAAGAAGGCCGAGCTCAACCTGATGCCGGTCCAGGACGGTGACGTGGCCCGCACCGAGGCCGATGTGACCGAGACCCGCGCCGCCCTCGGCTATGCGCCCTCGACGCCGATCGACGTCGGCGTCAAACGCTTCGTGGACTGGTATCGCGACTTCCACGCGGTCTGACGCAGGCGCGAAGACGCGCGGTCAGGACGTGCCGTAGATACCTGTCACCGGCACCGAACGTGAAGCGCTACAGCAAATTATTGCACCGCACACGAAAAGATTTGCCCGCTGCGGCGCAATAGGGTCCTATCGCTCTCCGTGGCGTCGAACACGGTTCGGGCCCAAGCTCCCGCCGCCCAGAGCCCGGATTTCGCCCATGGCCCGCCCCCTCGCGCTTCTCCTGATCCTCGCCGTCGGGCTGGTCGCCGGGCCCGCCCTGGCGGCGACGCCGGCTCCGGCCCTGCTGGCCCATCAGGCCCCGCTGGTGATCAATGAGGCCGCCTCGGCCTGGATCCTGACTTCCACGGCCCTGGTTCTGCTGATGACCCTGCCGGGCCTGGCCCTGTTCTACGGCGGCATGGTGCGGCGCAAGAACGTCATTGCCACCATCGCCCAGTCCACCGCCGCCCTCGCCATCGTCACCGTCCTGTGGTTCGCCGTCGGCTACAGCCTGTCGTTCGGGACCAGCGGCGCGGCGACCAACGGCTTCTTCGGCGGGTTCGAGGCCCTGTTCCTCAACGGCGTCGGCGTCGGCACGGCCCACAGCCTGGCCCCCGGCCTGCCCGAATTCCTGTGGATCGCCTATCAGCTGACCTTCGCCATCATCACCCCGGCCCTGATCGCCGGAGCCTTCGCCGAGCGGATGAAATTCTCCGCCACCATCCTGTTCTTCTTCCTGTGGCACCTGCTGGTCTATGTGCCGATCTGCCATCAGGTCTGGGGCGGCGGCTGGATGGGGTCGCTGGGCGTGCTGGATTTCGCGGGCGGGGCGGTGGTGCACGTCAACGCCGGTGTCGCCGGTCTGGTCTGCGCCCTGGTACTGGGGCCGCGTCAGGGTTTCGGCCGGGATAACATGGCCCCGCACAACCTCGCCTTCACCGCCATCGGCGCCGGCCTGCTGCTGGTCGGTTGGCTGGGCTTCAACGCCGGTTCGGCCTGGGCGGCGGACGGCATCGCCGCCGTCGCTGCCTTCAACACCATCCTGGCCGCCGCCGCCGGCGCCATCGGCTGGACCGCCGTGGAATGGATCGACCACAAACGCCCGACCCTGCTGGGCCTTTTGTCCGGCCTCGTCGCCGGTCTGGTGGCCGTCACGCCCGCCGCAGGCCTGGTCGACCCCAAGGGGGCCTTCGCGATCGGCATCCTGTCCGGCCCGGCCTGTTACGCCGGCTCGGTCTGGCTCAAGCGGGCGCTGAAATACGACGACAGTCTGGACGCCTTCGGTCTGCACGGCATCGGCGGCATCGTCGGCGCCCTGCTGACCGGCGTCTTCGCCACCGCCGCCATCAACCCGGTCGCGGCCGGGGCCGATGTCTTCAAACAGGCGCTCGGCCTGGCCGTCGTCATCGCCTGGAGCGGCATCGGCACCTTCGTCATCCTGATGATCTGCAAATTCACCACCGGCCTGCGTGTCACCAAAGAGAACGAGATCGAGGGCCTCGACTACACCCAGCACGGCGAGACAATGCACACCTAGGGATCGGTGCCGAAAGCGCCCTTCCCCCGCAACCCGCTCATCCCGGCGCAGGCCGGGACCCCTTGTCATCCCGGCCGAAACCCGGCGAAAGCCGGGAGAAGAGCCGGGACGGCAGCCCCGCAAACCGGCCCCTCCCGGAAATCGCGGCGCGATTGTCCGGGCGACGGGTCACCGCCACACCCTGTCGCGGCCTGTGCCCCGGGTCACCGCTGCGCGGCGTTCGGGATGACAAGGGTCCAGCGCCGAACGGCGCCGACGACGGGCGCCGAATCCCTCGGCACCCCGTGATTGCGGCCCCAACCCCCTGTTTCCGCGTCCCTTTCCCGAACAGGCAGCGTCATCTTCACCCCTGACCTTTCGCCCCCTTCATACTTCGCGGCATCCCGTCGGTGGGGAGGGCGTCGGATCCACGTTCTCGATGGCGGCGGGCTGTGGTCGAGCGATGAAGCCCGGAGGAGGGATACTTCGGGGGTCCTTGAGGGCGTCGGTGGATGGCGCCCCCCTGCTCGTCATGCGTCGA